>CALFNJ010000122.1 GCA_937902865.1 uncultured Opitutaceae bacterium | reverse complement strand
TTGCTGATCTCGACATCACCCTCGTCACGTTCGCCAACGGCGTCCGCCTCAATCTCAAGAAGACCGATTTCGAGGCGAACCGCATCCGGGTGAACCTCCGCGCCGGCACCGGCTCGCTGACCGAGCCCCGCGACAAGCCCGGCCTGGCGTTCTTCGCCAGCAACACCTTCTCCGCCGGCGGCCTCGGCAAGCACAGCTCCGACGACCTCCAGCGCCTGCTCGCGGGCAAGACCGTGGGCTTCGGTTTCCGCGTCGGCACCGACGCGCTCGCGATGGGCGGAACGACCAACCGCGACGACCTGCTGCTGCAACTGCAGCTGATGGCCGCTTACCTCACGGATCCCGGCTACCGTCCGGAGGCGCTGCGCCTCGCCCAGAAGGGCATCGATCAGCTCTACACCGGCCTCGCGCACACGACGAGCGGTCCGCTCCAGCTCGAGATCCCGCGCCTCCTCGCCAACGGCGATCCGCGGTTCGGCCTGCCGTCGAAGGAAGTGGCACTGTCCCGCACCCTCGACGAAGTGAAGACTTGGCTCGCGCCGCAGCTCGCCACCGGCGCCATCGAGATCGCGCTGGTCGGCGACCTCGACATCGACGCGACGATCGCCGCGGTCGCGCGCACCTTCGGCGCCCTCCCTGCCCGCGCGCCGCGCCCGGCCCTCGCGAGCGAACGCCAGGTGAAATTTCCTGATCAGCCTTTCTCGAAGGACTATTCCGTCCCCACCGAGATCCCGAAGGGCGTGGTCGCGATCTACTGGCCCACGACCGACGCGAACGAAATCCACCGCACCCGCCGGCTCACCCTCCTCGGCGAGGTCTTCAGCGACCGGCTGCGCGTGAAGGTGCGCGAGGAGCTCGGCGGCGCCTACAGCCCGCAGGCCGGCAGCGCGCCGAGCGACACCTATACCGATTACGGTTACATGCTCGCGAACGTCACCGTTGATCCCGCCAAGGCGAAGGAGATCGCGGACGTCGTGGTCGCGATCGCCGCCGACCTGAACAAGAACGGCGTCACCGAGGACGAACTCCAGCGCGCCAAGCTGCCGCTGCTGACGAGCCTGCGCGAAAGCGCGCGGACCAATCCCTACTGGATCGGCAGCGTCCTCGCCCGCGCCCAGGAAAAGCCCGAGGTTCTCGACTGGAGCCGCTCCCGCGCCGCCGATTTCGAGGCCGTCTCGAAGGCCGACCTCGACGCCCTCGCGAAAACCTACCTCGCGCCCGACCGCGCCTTCCGGGTGATCGTGCTGCCGGATAAAAAGTAAGGATCGGGCCGATCGTCTGATTCACTGTCGCCCCACGCTCACGCGCGCCTCCTCCGGGAGGCGCGCGTTTTTATTTGGTTATCTGGAGCTCAGGAAAGCAGGAACGGAGGCGATCCCGACGGACCTCTCGCGCGGAGGCGCAGAGCCCGCAGAGATCGGATGTCTTAAGGTAGGGACGGGCGGCCCGCCCGTCCGGTTCGATTCGGATGGCGAGGGTGGAACGCGTTGACCTCAACGCGTTGAAAACTCTGTCCGCGTAAAATCGTCGACGGAGCGAAACCGCGCGTTGACGTCAACGCGCTCCACCTCAATCCGGACGTTCCTGATTTACTGAGTTCCAGATAACCATCCCGCCTTTCCTTCCGCATCGGGCTTGCGTCGCTGGGAAGCCTTTGGCGCGATGACGGCATGCCCCGCCCCGGCATTCTTTTCGCCGCGCTCTGGCTTGCGCTGGCGGTCCGCCTGAGTGCCACGCCGTGGTCGACGGCGACGAGCGATCTGCCGCCCGACCCGAGCGTGCGCTGGGGTGTCCTGCCGAACGGCCTGCGCTATGGCATCATGCCGAATCACGAGCCGAAGGGCCGGGTGTCGCTGCGCCTGCTCGTGTCCGCCGGATCGCTGCACGAACGCGATGACGAGCGCGGCCTGGCGCACTTCATCGAGCATATGGCCTTCCGCGGCACGACGGCCTATCCGCGTGGCGCGCTGGTCCCCGCGCTCGAGCACGCGGGCATCGCACTCGGTCCCGACAACACCGCGTTCACCACTCCCCGGTACACGATCTACCACCTTGAGCTGCCGGACGCGCACGAGCAGATGATGCGGCTCGGACTGGGCGTCTTCTACGAATACGCGAGCAACATCACCTTCGATCCCGACCTGATCGAGCTCGAGCGCGGCGTGGTGCTGAACGAGAAGGCGATCCGCGACACACCCGAGGCGCGGATCGGCGAGGCCAACCAGGCGTTCCTCTGGCCCGACACGCGGCTCGTCCATCGTGCGCCGATCGGCCTCGAGGAGGCGGTCCGACATTTCACGCGGGACCAGTTCGTCGCCTTCTACAACGCCTGTTACCGCCCGGAGCGGCTCGCCGTCATCGTGGTCGGCG
>CALFNJ010000121.1 GCA_937902865.1 uncultured Opitutaceae bacterium | reverse complement strand
CCTCGTTGAGTTTATCGGCACGTTCTTCCTCGTTTTCACCATCGGCATGACGGTGCGCACCGGAGCGGCGCTCGCTCCCCTCGCCATCGGCGCCTCGCTCATGGTCATGGTCTTCGCCGGCGGTCATGTTTCCGGGGCGCACTTCAATCCCGCGGTCTCGCTCGCCGTCCTGATCCGCGGCAAAATGGATGCGAAGGACGTCGTGCCCTACTGGGTCGCCCAGTTCGTGGCGGCCTTCGTCGCGGCGCTGGTCGTCACCTACCTCATCGGCGCCAAGCCCCCGGTGCCGGCGATCCGCGGCACCATGCCGTCGGTCATCGTTGAATTCCTCTTCACGTTCGCGCTCGCCTGGGTGGTGCTGAACGTCGCCACGCACAAGAGCACGGCGGGGAATTCCTTCTACGGCCTCGCGATCGGCACGACCGTGATGACGGGCGCCATCGCCGTCGGCGGCATTTCCGGCGGAGCCTTCAACCCCGCGGTCGGCCTGGGCGTGTTCACCATGGGCCTGGAATCAGCCAAGCAGCTCGGCCTCTATCTCGGCGCCGACCTCATCGGCGGAGCGGCCGCGGCGATCGCCTACAAGGTAATACACGGTGCGGACTGACGCCGTTTCGGCGCGCTGCGCCGAAACGGAAGTAACAAGAGTCAGGTAACAAGTAACAAGAATCGAGCGCGCGCTTGGGCGCGCAGGACGAGCTTGGGCCTTGTTACCTGGCTCTTTGTTACTTGAAGCGGCGGACTGACGCGCCGCGCGCACCAGAGTCTGAATCACCAGGCATCGCAGCCTCTGGTCGAGCCCGAGCCGGAAACATCCGACTCCAAGAGCAACCGGCCAAAAATCGAAAGCGCGCCAAGCGCGCGCTCGATTCTTGTTACTTGTTACCTGGCTCTTGTTACTTGCGCCGAGGGCGCTCTAACGGCGCGCTCCGCGGTGCAGTCTGCTCGCGGGCTTGGTCGCCGCCGCTGCCGTCTCCGCCAGGGCCTTCTCGTCGAAGAGCGCGGAGTAGATGTACGGGAAGCCTTCCAGCTTCTTCCGCTCCACGCCGACACCCATGTAGCGCTCGATCGAGCGGGCGTCGCGGACATCCTCCTCCGTCACGAGCGTGAAGGCGTCGCCGGAATTCTGCGCGCGGCCGGTGCGGCCGATGCGGTGCACGTAATCCTCGGCATTCTCCGGCACGTCGTAGTTGATGACGTGGGAGACGCCCGCGATATCGAGGCCACGGGCCGCGATGTCGGTGGCGACGAGCACCTCGTACCGGCCGGTCTTGAAGCCGTCGAGCGCTTCGATGCGTTCGCGTTGGCTGCGGTCGGAGTGCAGCACGCCGACCGTGTGGCCTTTGCTCTGCAGCCGGTGCGCAATGCGGTCCGCGCCCATGCGGGTGCGGCAGAAGATGATGATGCTCTTGAACTCCGTGCGCTCCAGCAGGAGCTGCAGCAGCTCGAATTTCTGCGTCGCCACCACGGGATAGAACGCGTGCGCCACGGTTTCCGCCGGCGAACGCTGGCGGCCGATCTCGACCTTCGCCGGGTCGCGCAGGGCCCAGGCGGCGAGCTGCTCGATTTCCGCCGGGAGGGTCGCGGTGAAGAAGAGGGTCTGCCGGTTCTTCGGGCACTTCGCGACGATGCGTTTCACGTCGGGCAGGAAGCCCATGTCGAGCATGCGGTCGACTTCGTCGAGCACGAGGATGTCGACCTTGTCCAGGGAGCAGTTCCGCTGCTCGAGGTGGTCGAGCAGGCGGCCGGGCGTCGCGGCGAGGATGTCCATGCCGCGCTGCAGATCTTCGAGCTGTTTTCCGTAACCGACGCCGCCGTAGACAATCGTCACGCGGAGATCGGTGAACTTCGCGAATTTCTGAAACGCCTCCTCGACCTGCAGCGCGAGCTCGCGCGTGGGCTCGAGGATGAGGCAGCGCAGTTCGCCATGGCCGGCGAGGCGCTGGATGATCGGCAGCGCGAACGCCGCCGTCTTGCCGGTGCCGGTCTGAGCCGAACCGATCACATCGCGGCCCGCCAGCACGAGGGGAATCGCCTGCGCCTGGATCGGCGTCGGGGCGACGAAGCCCATCTCCTGCACGCCGTAGGCCAGCGCATCAGAAAGTCCGAGCTGGCTGAACGCGGTGTCCATCTTGGGGATGTCCACCGGGACCACCGGCTTCACCGGTTCGCGCCGCGGATGGTCGTAAGACTTGTCGATCGTCGGGCGCTCGCGCTTCGCGCTGTCACGTCCACCACCGAAGGAGCCGCCACGACCGCCGCCGCCGCTGGAACGCCCGTGACCGCCGCGTCCGCCGCCGCCATGAGAACTCGAGCCGGACCCGCCGCCCTGGCTGTGACCGTGTCCCTGCCCTTGCCCGCCGCGTCCCCGGCGACCGCCGCCGTGTCCGTGGCCGCCTTGGCCGGAATCGCGCTCATGTTCGCCGGCATGCCGGCCGCCCCGCTGGGACGAGCCGTGGCCCTTGGAATGAGAGTGGGAAGAAGAGGATTTGCCGGACTCGGAATGGGCCGGCTTCGAGGAACGCGAAGGCGAAATCGTATCGCGCAGCTTCGCCAGGATTTTCTTCAGCATAACAGATGATTAAAGGGGACAAAGTTTCGCCTTTTACTCCCCTTTGCAACCCCCGAACTGGCGCGCCGCCGCGATCGGCGCTAGGCTGCGGCATGCTCGAATTCGTCCATCTTCATCTGCGCGTCCGCGATCTCGCCGCCGTGAGCGATTTCTACACCCGGCTGGGATTCGTTCCGGTCAAAACCAGCCCAGGCCGGACGGAGTTCGCCGTCACCGCCGGCGGTCCGGTGCGGCTCACGCTCACCGCCCCTCGTTCCGCCTCGCCCGCCCCGGCGGATTCGGCCGGGCTCTTTCATGCCGCACTGCTGCTCCCGAATCGCGCGGCACTCGGCAACTGGCTGCGGCAGACAGCCGATGCGGGCGTCGAGTTCGACGGCTTTTCCGACCACGGCGTCAGCGAGGCGATCTATCTGCACGATCCGGAGGGCAACGGACTTGAGTTCTATGCCGACCGCCCCACGGCGGCGTGGCCGCGGCAGAACGGCGAGATCGGCATGTTCACGCGCCCGCTGAATCTGCCGGACCTGCTCGCCGAAGCCGCCCGCGCTCCCGCCGGCCCGCCACTCGCCGGCGCGCGCTGGGGTCATCTCCATCTGCGGGTCACGGATCTGGCGCGAAGCGATCCCTTTTATCGCGAGGCGCTCGGCATGGTCGTGACCGAAAGCTCGTATCCCGGCGCACGCTTTCTCGCGGCCGACGGCTACCATCATCATCTCGGACTCAACACCTGGGGCGGCGTCCGCCAGCCGCGCAATCCCGCTCACCTCGGCCTGGTCGAGGCGACGTTTGCGCGCAGCGATCGCACGACCACCACCTCGCTGCACGATCCCGACGGCATCGCGCTGCGCGTCGTGCCAGTCGCATAAAAGGTAGGGACGGGCGGCCCGCCCGTCCGCTTCGGCTCCGTCAACCCCCGATCCTTTTCAAAGGAGGAATACCGAGGCCAATCCGAGACCTGTCATTCTGATTCTCGGTTCGTCCTCGGTATTCCTCCTGTGAAAAATGGATCGAAACGTTTGGTCGCATCCAGTCGGACTCGCGGGCCGCGCATCCCTACCTTCCGAACTTCGCGATGCCTATCGGCGGCGATCGCTCCGCCTTCACGCTTGGCTTGGCCGCGCGGCCCGCGCTAGCTTTCCGCCGCGCATGAACAACGAGATCCGCTGGCTGGCACGACTCGGCATCGATCAGGGTGTTTTCTCCCGCGCCCAGTGCGCCAAGCTCAGCACCGCCCTCGGCGACGGCACCGGCGTCGCCGATTTCGCGCAGGCGCTGATCGACAAGGATATCGTCAGCGACGTGGAGACGCTGGAAAAGCTCGCCAACCTCGCCGTCGCCAAGGCCAAGAACGGCGCCCCCGCGAGCGATCCGTTCAGCGACGAAGAGGAGGAAGCCGCGCCCGCGCCCACTCCGGCTCCTGCAGCCGCGCCCGCCGCGAAGGCCGCCGACGGCGCCGCGAAAAGCGCTCCGGTCGCCGTGGGTCCCGCGCCGAAGTTCGCCTTCGATGCCGTCAGCACGATGGACGACGCGACGCTCGCCGCCGGCCTGCGCGAGCTGCTCAAGGCCACGGGCCGTTACGCCGCGAGCGACCTGCATCTTTCCACCGGCACGCGCCCGTTCATCCGCAAGGATCGGGAAATCTCTTTTCTGTCGGATTACCAGCTCAAGCCCGAAGACTCCATGCGGCTGAACACGGTGCTGCTGTCCGAGGGCCAGAAAAAGATCTTCAAGGAGCAAAAGGACTACGACTACGCCTTGGCGCTCAGCGCGTCCGATCGTTACCGCGTGAACCTGATGGTGCACAAGAACGGCGCCGCCGGCTCCTACCGCCTGGTGCCGGAAAAGGTGAAGACGCTCGCGGATCTCGGCTACACCGCGCACCTCGAGACGATCAAGAAGCTCCTCTCCTATCACAACGGCCTGATCCTCATCACCGGCCCCGTCGGCTCCGGCAAGACCACGACGCTCGCCTCGATGGTCGCCTACCTCAACGAGACGCGCACCGATCACATCATCACCGTCGAGGATCCGATCGAGGTCGTGCAGGTCGCGAAGGGCTGCAACGTCACGCAGCGCGAGGTCGGCCCGCACACCAAGTCATTCTTCACCGCGCTGAAGGGCGCGCTCCGCGAGGATCCTGACGTGATCGTGATCGGCGAGCTCCGCGACCTCGAGACCATCGAGATGGCGGTGAGCGCGAGCGAAACCGGCCATCTCGTGATCGGCACCATGCACACGAGCGACGCCGCCACCACGCTCAACCGCATGCTCGATGTCTTTCCGCCCGCACAGCAGACCCAGATTCGCGCCAGCGTGGCCGAAAGCCTTCGCGGCGTCGTCTGCCAGCGCCTGCTCCCGGCCTCCAAAGGCGGCCTCGTCCTCGCCTGCGAGATCCTCGTCAACAACACCGCCATCGCTGCGCTCATCCGCGAGGGCAAGACCACCGGCCTGCGCAACACGATGGAAACCGGCGTGAAGGAAGGCATGTGCCTCATGGACAACGTGGTCTTCCAGCTTTACCGCGAGGGCCGCATCGCCGCCGGCACCGCCCTCGCCAACATCAACAACCGCGTCCTCAAGGCGAAGATCACCTGACCCGACCATGGCCGCCATCGACTCCCTCCTGAAGACCATGCTCGAAAAGGGCGGGTCGGACCTGCACCTGACCGTCGGCCTGCCGCCGAAGGCCCGCGCGTCGGGCGCGCTCCAGCCGATCGGGCCCGATCCGCTCGACGCCGCCACGATGGAAAAACTGCTGAAGGAGATCGTCCCGGAACGGCGCTGGAAGGAATTCCTCGAGCGCAAGGATCTCGACCTCGCGCATGAGATCCCGGGCGTCGCGCGCTTCCGCGGCAATTATCTCTACAACCACTGGGGCCAGGCCGCGGTCTTCCGCCAGATTCCCGCGAAGATCCTCTCCTTCGACGAGCTGAAGCTCCCGGAGGCGCTCAAGAAACTCTGCCACCTCAACGAGGGCCTCGTCGTCGTCACGGGTCCCACCGGCTCCGGCAAGTCGACCACGCTCGCGGCGATGATCGACTACATCAATTCGAACCTGTGCCGGCACATCATCACGATCGAGGACCCGATCGAGTTCGTGCACCCGGTGAAGAAGAGCGTCATCGTCCATCGCGAGGTCGGCGAGCACACCGAGTCCTTCGCCGCCGCGCTCAAGGGCGCGATGCGCCACGATCCGGACATCCTGCTCGTCGGCGAAATGCGCGAGCTCGAGACGATCAAGCTCGCACTCGGCTGCGCCTCGATGGGCATGCTCGTGTTTGGCACGCTGCACACCAACAACGCCCCGAAGACGATCGACCGCATCATCAACGCCTTCCCCGCCGACCAGCAGAACCAGGTGCGCGTCATGCTCGCCGGCTGTCTCTCCGGCGTCGTCGCCCAGCTGCTCTGCAAGCGCATCCCCAAGGGCCGCTGCGCGGTGCACGAAATTCTCCTTCAGCACGAGGCGCTGCCGAACACGATCCGCAGCGGCCAGATCGGCAACATCAAGTCCATCATCGAGAGCGGCGGCGCCGACGGCATGGTCACGATGGACACGAGCCTGCTCAACCGGATCAAGGACGGCACGATCGAGGCCAAGGAGGCCTACATGAAGGCCGCCAACAAGGCCGCCTTCGCCGGCATGCTGAAGCCCGGCGACCTCGACGGCGGACACTAGTCGCGCGCTGCGTGCGCGTCTTAAGTCTCCCAGAATTAAGCGCAAAGACGCGAAGTGCTTCCTGGCGAATCTTCGCGTCTTTGCGTCTTTGCGCTTAATTCTGGGGCTTGATCGGGCGGCTCAGCGGGACGGTTCGCCCTGCCTTGCCATGATCGATGGCGATGACGCTTTTAAAAGCTCCCTCATTTTTTGGCGTTTGGGATTTTGGAACTTGGGATTTGGTCCGCCCCCATTTCCCTTGTTACTTGTCACCTGTTACCTGCCACTTTCCTCCTCCCCATGTCCTCGCCCCGCCTCCAGCCGCTCGTCTCCGCGCCCCAGCAGCGCGCGTGGCGCCAGCGTCTGCGAGGGGTGATCCGCGACGCGGGATTCATCGAGCCGGCTCCGCCCCATGCCGCGGGCACGAAGGACTCGCTGCCGTTCTGGGAACTGGAGCCGACCCCGCTCATCATCGGCGCGGACGAATGGACCCAACTCGACGCCGGCCTCCGTCAGCGCGCGCGTTTCGTCAACGCGCTGCTCGTCGACCTCTATGACCGCCAGGAGGTGCTCAAGCAGGGGCTGCTTCCGCCTGAGGTCATCCTCGGCGATCCTTACTACCGGCGTCCTTGCCTGAAGCTGGAACCGAAGCGGAATTTTCCCGCCGCGCTGCTGCGCTTCGACCTGGTGAAGACCGCCGCCGGCTGGCACGTCGCCCAGACCCGCGCCAACACGCCGATCGGCCTGAGTTACGCGGTGCAGAATCGCCGCTTTCTCACCCAGGAAATTGCCGAGCTGTACGGGCGTCTGCCCGATCATCACAGCATCATCAATTTTCCCCTGCAGCTGCTCGAAACCCTGCGCCGTTCGGCGCCGGCGGG
>CALFNJ010000120.1 GCA_937902865.1 uncultured Opitutaceae bacterium | reverse complement strand
CCTCGGCCGCGGGTGAATTGAAAGTCTGGCTCTGGTCACCGGCCTCCGAGGCGATGGACCTGCGTCGCTACGACGAAATTCCGCACGGCCTCTCGGTAAACTACGAGGACTGGAAGCCCGGCTGGGGCACCGCCTACGGTGTCGCCAACACCCACGATCTCACGCTCTGGGCCTTCGACAAAATTCCGGCCGAGGCGCAACTCGCCGCCATGTCGCGCGCCGCCGCCGAGCCGCCGATCCTTGCCTGCACGCCGGAGTATTATCACGCGCAGCAGGCGCTCGGCCGTTGGAGTTTGCCCGATCGTTCCACGCCCGCGCTGCGCTGGGTGGAGGATCAAGTGGAGACCTTCGTGAACTACTACCGCGACCAGGTTGACGAGCGCTCGTGGTATGGCTTCTGGAATTTCGGCGACATCATGCACAACTACGATTTCGGCCGCCACGAGTGGCGCTACGATGTCGGCGGCTGGGCGTGGGCCAACACCGAGCTCATGCCCGACATGCTGCTCTGGTATTCCTTCCTCCGCACCGGCCGTTCCGATCTTTTCCGCATGGCCGAGGCGATGACGCGGCCCACCAGCGAGGTGGATGTGTACCATATCGGTCCGTTCGCTCCGCTCGGCTCGCGTCACAACGTCAATCACTGGGGCGACGGCGCCAAGCAGCCGCGCATCAGCCATTCCGGCCTGAAGCAGTTCTATTATTTCCTCTCCGCGGACGAACGGGTCGGCGACCTGATGCACGACCAGCTCGAGGCCGAGCGCACCTTCGACCAGCTCCAGCAATACAATGGCTCGCACTACGTCCCCGACGGTGAAGGCGGCGCCAAGCTGGCCAACGCCCGGAGCATTCCGGCGCCGCGCCCGGAAAATCTCCAACCGCATCCGGAGCTCTCGAACAAGCCCGCCACCGTCGGACTCGAGTGGCTCTGCTACTCCATGAACTGGATGATGGAATGGCAGCGCACGGGTGACACCAAATGGCGCGACAAAGCCATGAACGACATGCGCGCGATGTCGGCAGGGCTGAAGGAGGATGGGCGCCTGCCCGGCCGTTATTTCGACATGATCTTCGGTGGACCAGAGAACATGTACGAGATGGAGCCGATGTTCGACGTGCCGGAATTCTGGCGCGCCTGGGCCAACACGAGCGAGGACGTCGGCCGCCAGGTCGGCGGCAACGAGATGACCGGCCCGCGCATGCTCGCCTACGCCGCTTACAAGAAGAAGAACCCCGAGCTCGGCGTGCTGGCCTGGAAGAAACTCATCGGCGACTCGCTCCCTGCGGCCGTGCACCCGGTCAAAGTCAGCGGTCCCAACCTCATCAAGCCGGTGACCGATCCCGCCTTCCTCGGCGCGCCGGTCGCCTGGCAGCTGCACGGCGTGGCGAGCGTCCAATGGGCCCTGAACGCGATCGAAACGCTCGAAATGGCCAAGGACTACCTCCCCGCCTGGGAAGCCGCCTCCAAGTCCGCCCCGGCCACTCCCGCTCCCACGCCAGCACCAACCCCGGCGCGAGCCGCGCGATAACCCGGCATTCCCGAACCTCCTGAGTTCACCACAGAGGCACGGAGACACCGAGGAAATCCCAAAGCCCAGTTTTCAAACGCCAAAGACAGACCCTCTCCGTGCCTCTGTGCCTCTGTGGTGAAATCTGCAGGTTCGTTTCCGAGCTTTGAAATAGGTCAGCCTCAACCGTCCGCTTCCATTCGCCATCCCGCCATGCGCCCGCTTCCTCTGCTGCTCTCGGCCTGCGCGCTTCTTGCCGCCGGCTCGACCTCTGCCTTTGCGCTCGAAAAGCCCGACACGACCTACCGGGTTTTCCAATTCCCGGCGGACCAGATCCCCCGGATCGACGGCAAGGCCGATGACTGGGCGATCGTGCCCGACAGCTACGCGATCGGCATCGACCAGATGGTCGACGATGAAGGCGGCCATACCCAGCCCGACCCGAAGGACCTCGACGTGAAGGTGCGCGTCGGCTGGGTCAAGGGGCTCAACCGCCTCTATTTCCTCTACGAAGCCTACGACAATTACTGGGACTTCTCCCGGCCGGATCTGCACAACGACATCTTCGAGATCGTGGTGGACGGCGACGCTTCCGGCGGACCGCTGATCGACCAGGGGCATCGCGATGTCTGGACCGCCGATGCCGTCGGCGCCGCGATGGCCACCCGCGACCCGCGCCTGACCACGCCGCAGCTGCACTGGGCGACGCACGGCGTGCACGCGCAGAACTATCACATCTTCACTCCGGCGAAGGACAAGGACTGGTGCATGGCCTGGAGCTCCGCCACCTGGATCAAGGAACTCCCGTGGGCCAACGCCAAGTGCACGTACGACTTCAAACCCGGCGAGCCGGGCAAGCTCACGCTCGAGTTCTGGATCACGCCCTTCGACTACGCCGGTCCCGAAGGCCCGCAGCGCGCCGTGGAATCGGTCCTCTCCGACAACAAACTCATCGGCCTGAGCTGGGCGGTCATCGACTACGACAATCCCGCCACGGAAAAGCGGAGCTTCTGGAATCTTTCCCGGCATCACACGATGTTCGGCAACGCCAACCAGCTCTGCGCCTTTCAGCTCATGCCGCTGGAAGACCGCTTTCATTCTTCCCGGATCGAAGCCCAGTGGGCCTTCAAGGTGCTCGACGCCGACCAGCGCGCCGTCGCTTTCCGCGACCAGTCGTACGGGAAGGTCACGAGCTGGAAATGGGACTTCGGTGACGGCGAGACCTCGACCGAGCAGAACCCGGTGCACACCTACAAGCAGTACCGCAGCAGCTACGTCGTGATCCTCGATGTCGAGGGGCCCGACGGAAAATCGCGCCGCTCCAAGGTCTGGGACGTGCAGTTCAAGTAGGATCATCCCATTCTGAAATCGCCAACGACCTTTCGGAATTTCACCACAGAGGCACAAAGACACGGAAGATGAAATCCAACGTTCAACGTCCAACGCTCAACATCCCACGTTCAACGACCGACTCTTGGCCGACTTGAACGTTGGATGTTGAACGTTGAATGTTGGACGTTTGCACGCC
>CALFNJ010000119.1 GCA_937902865.1 uncultured Opitutaceae bacterium | reverse complement strand
TCCAGACCACCTTCAAGGAAGAGACCGAGACCGATCTCTTCGGCGAGCAGGCCGTCCTCTGCGGCGGCGCCAGCGCGCTCGTCCAGGCGGGCTTCGAGACGCTCGTCGAGGCCGGCTACCAGCCCGAGATGGCCTATTTCGAGTGTCTCCATGAGCTGAAGCTCATCTGTGATCTCATGTACGAGAGCGGCATCGCCGGCATGCGCTTCTCCATCTCGGAGACCGCGAAGTACGGCGACATCACCCGCGGCCCCCGCGTCGTGAATCGCGCCACCAAGGCCGAGATGAAGAAGATCCTGAAGGAAATCCAGACGGGCAAGTTCACCCGTCAGTGGGTCCGCGAGTACAAGGGCGGCCTGAAGAACTACAACAAGCTGCTCGCGAAGGGTGAGAAGCACCAGATCGAGAAGACGGGCTCCTACCTCCGCAGCATGATGCCCTGGATGTCGAAGAAGAACCTGAAGGGCGTTCAGGCCAGCTACTAAGTCGGCCGGCGCCTGGTCATTTCCTGGGGCGTGGAGATCATCGTCTCCGCGCCCCTTTTTTCTTTCCGATGCAGAAGCTCATCCTCGCCACCCGCAAAAGCCCGCTCGCGCTCGCCCAGACCCAGATGGTCGCGGCGCACCTGCGCGCCGCGCTCGGCGTGGAGACGGATCTGCTGAAAATCGTCACCACCGGCGACCAGCAGGCCGCATGGTCGCTCGAGACCAAGGGCGGCAAGGGTCTGTTCACCGGCGAGCTCGAGGCCGCGCTCCAGCGCGGCGAGGCGGATGTCGCGGTGCACAGCACGAAGGATTTGCCGGGCGACATGCCGGCGAACCTCGCGATCGCCGGCTACCTGCCGCGCGAGGATCCGCGGGATGTGCTCGTGCTGCGCGCCGGCGTGGCCCAGCCGAAGACGATCGCCACCGGCAGCCCGCGCCGCCGCCTGCAGATCGCGCGGCTCCATCCGGGCGTCGAGTTCTCGGAGATCCGCGGCAACGTCGACACGCGCCTGCGCAAGATCGGCGAGCAGCACGTCGCGGACGGAACGATTCTCGCTGCCGCCGGCCTGAAGCGGCTCGGCATCGCCAATTGGCCGAACGTCGAATTCCACGCGCTCGGTTTCCAGACCATGGTGCCGGCGGTGGGACAGGGGGCGATCGCGATCCAGTGTCGGGCGGCGGATGCCGCGCGTTACGCCACGGCTTTCGATGCCGCCACGGCGCGCCAGGTCGCGCTCGAGCGGGCATTCCAGGCGGCGCTGGGCGGCGGTTGCCACACGGCGTTCGGCGCGCATGCGACGGCCGACACGCTGCACTTTTTCCACGAAAAGACCGGCCTGCGCAGTCTGCCGCTCGTCCCTGGCGATTTCGATCGTCCGGCGGAGACGGCCGCGCGCCTGCTCCGAACCCTCGGTTTCTCATGAGCAAAACGTCCTCCCTGGCGGGCCGCCGCATCGCCGTGACCCGCGCCCGCGAACAGGCTTCCGAACTTTCCACCAAGCTGACGGCGCTCGGCGCCGAGGTGGTTGAGCTGCCGTTGATCCGCGTCTCGAAGGAGATTTCCCTGGAGATGCTCGCGGACGTGATGCTCGATCTCGGCTCCTACGACTGGCTCGTCTTCACGAGTGCGAACGGCGTCCGCTATTTCTTCGAGGAATTCCGCCGGGTGTTCGACGACATCCGCAGTCTTGGCCTGATGCGCATCGCCGTGGTGGGCGAGGGCACGGCGCGGGAGATCACCGCGCTGCACCTGAAGATCGAATGCCAGCCGAAGACGGCGACGGCCGAGGCGCTGGCGGACGCGCTGATTGCGACGGGCAGTTTGGACAGCGCGAAAATGCTCGTGATCACGGGCAACCTGAACCGCGACGAGATGGTGAAGAAGCTCGAGGAGGCGAGGGCGATCGTCGACCGGCTGCAGGTTTACAAGACCGAGTCGACCGACTTGAGCGCGGAGCCTGCGGCCGCCGATTTCCGGGCGAAGGGCGCGGATGCGATCTTGTTCGCGAGCTCGTCGGCAGTGCAGTCGTTCGTCGACCAGGCGAAGGCGCTGAAGCTCGACGCCAAGGCCGTGCGGCCTTTGGCCGGCAGCATCGGGCCGCAGACGACCGAGACGATGAAGCAGCTGGGCGTTCCCGTGGATTTCAGCGCGAAGACGCCGAGCCTCGACGCCTTGGTCGACGCGACGGTGAAGGCGCTCGGCAAGGCGCGCTAAGTTCGATGTAGGGGCGTTCCTTGCGGACGCCCGTTCGCGTTGCTAACCCACAAGCGGGCAAC
>CALFNJ010000118.1 GCA_937902865.1 uncultured Opitutaceae bacterium | reverse complement strand
CGCCCTTTCCCATCCCCGGCCTTCACCGCTACGATGACGAAGTCCGGCACGATCAGGACTTCCCCGACTCACTCGTGATCCGCATGGCCACGTCCGCCGCTCACGTCGCGGGGCATCCCTACGCCTCCAGCGAAAGCTGCACCTGGCTCCGCGAGCACTGGAAGGTGGCGCTCTCCTACGCCAAGCCCGAGCTCGACCGGCTCCTCTGCGACGGCATCAACCACATCTTCTACCACGGCATGGCGTTTTCTCCCCAGGACGCCGCGTGGCCGGGCTGGCTGTTCTACGCCTCCACGCAGTTCAATCCGAACAACACCTGGTGGGACGATTTCGGCGCGCTCAACCGCTACATCGGGCGGGCCCAGTCCATCCTGCAGGGCGGAAAGCCGGACAACGACATCCTTCTCTACTGGCCCGTCGAGGACATCTGGGACAACGCCGATGGCCTGATGGTCCAGCTCACCGTCCACAACGTGAAGTGGATCTCCGAGCAGCCCTGCGGAAAGATCGCGCAGAACTTCCTGAACCACGGTTACAGCTTCGACTACATCTCGGACGCCCAGCTGCAGGAGACCCGCGCCGACGGGAGCGGACTCATGGTTCCCGGCGGCCGCTACAAGGTGCTCGTCGTCCCCGCGACACGCCGCATGCCGGTCGCGACGATGCAGCGTCTCGCGCAGCTCGCGCAGGACGGCGCCACGGTGATCTTCGAGGCGCTCCCGCAGGATGTCCCCGGCTTTGGCCGCCTCGAAGCGCGCCGCGCGGAGTTCAAGCAGGCGCTGGCGAAGCTCGGCAACAAGGCCAACGTCCAGGCCGACGTGCTCGGCGCCCTCGCCTCCCGGAGCATCCCGCGCGAGAACGTCGCGGAGTCCGGCGTGAAGTTCATCCGCCGCGCCACGGCCGGCGGCCACGATTACTTCTTCGCCAACCTCACCGCGAACAAGCTCGACGGCTGGGTCACCCTCGGCACCGAGACGCGTTCGGCGGTGATCATGGACCCGCTCACCGGCAACGTCGGCACCGCCGCGTTGCATCCGGGCGCTGGCGGACAGGCGCAGGTTTATCTTCAGCTGGCGCCCGGCGAATCGCTGATCGTCCGGACCGCGACCGCCGCCGGTGCCACCCACGCCGCGGCCTGGGCCTATGTCGCTCCCGCCGGTGAAGCCACGGAGATCCGCGGCACCTGGCAGATCTCGTTCGTCAAGGGCGGCCCGGAACTGCCTCCCGCCCTCCAGACCACCGAGCTCAAGTCCTGGACCGAACTCGGCGGCGATGAAGCCAAGCGCTTTGGCGGCACGGCTCGTTATCGCATCGAGTTCGACGCGCCGACGCAGAAGGCCGACCAATGGGCGCTCGATCTCGGCGACGTGCGCGAAAGCGCTCGCGTCCGCCTCAACGGTCAGGATGTGACCACCGCCTGGAGCCTGCCCTTCGTCGTCCGCCTCGGCGACCGCCTCAAACCCGGCCGCAACGTGCTGGAACTCGAAGTGACCAACCTGGCGGCCAACCGCATCCGCGATTTGGATCAGCGCAAGGTGCCGTGGAAGATCATGCGCGAAATCAATTTCGTGAACATCAACTACCAGCCCTTCGACGCCTCCCAGTGGCAGCTCAAGCCCTCCGGCCTGATCAGCCCGGTGAAGCTCATTCCCCTCAAGGTGCTGACGCCGTAACTCCGAATCGGGCTATCTTCATTCGGAATTTCATCACGTAGGGGCGTTCCTTGCGGACGCCCTTCCGGATTTGAACTCAAACCGGGCGTCCGCAAGGAACGCCCCTACCTCGATCGGATCGATCTCCGTGCCTCGGTGCCTCTGTGGTGAAATTCCGAAAGTTCGTCTTCAGGGCCCAAATTAAGATATCCCCACCGAGTCGCTTGATTTTTCCCGGGGCCCGCTAAAATAGCGGGCTCTTTTGCTTTATCGACCGATCGCTCCACCCTTCCCGTCTCCCTCTTCCTCATGTCCAACGCCGCACCGCAGAAATTCGAATTCCAGGCCGAGATCAAGCAGCTGCTCGATATCGTCATCCACTCGCTCTACACGGAGAAGG
>CALFNJ010000117.1 GCA_937902865.1 uncultured Opitutaceae bacterium | reverse complement strand
TCGTGCCCGGCGGCGTCACGCTCCGCGCCGAGGAGGCCGAGGACACCGCCAAGGTCCAGACGCTCGCCGCCCGCTTCGCCCAGGGAGAAATCACGCTCGATTACGCCGCGGACATGGGCTGCCGCGCCTGCGGCTCGCCCGGCGGCGGCTGCCAGTTCATGGGCACGGCCGCGACGGCACAGGTCATCGGTGAGGCGCTGGGACTGTCGCTCCCGCACGCCGCACTGAGTCCGTCCGGAGCGCCGATCTGGCGCGACATGGCCGCGCGCTCCGCGCTGGCGCTGCTGGCGTTCGAAAAAGCGGGGAAAACCACCGCGGACATTCTTTCCGAGGCCGCGCTGCACAACGCCATGGTCGCCCACGCGGCGTTCGGCGGATCCACCAACCTCGTCCTGCACCTTCCCGCCATCATGCACGCGGCCGGATTGCCGCGTCCCACGTCCGCTGACTGGGCACGGATCAATCGCCTCGTCCCGCGGCTGGTCGACGCACTGCCCAATGGCCCGAAGCATTTCGCCACCGTGCAGGTGTTCCTCGCCGGCGGCGTGCCCGAAGCGATGCTCCACTTGCGCGAGCTCGGGCTGCTGCGGCTCGAGGCCCTGACCATCACCGGCCAAACCCTGGGCGAGAACCTCGCCTGGTGGGAAAAGTCGGAGCGCCGCGCCCGCCTCCGGACCAAGCTCCGCGAGCTCGACGGCGTCGATCCTGACGAGGTGATCCTTTCCCCAGCCCGCGCCCGAGCAGCAGGACTCTCCAGCACCGTCTCCTTTCTCGGCGGCAACCTCGCTCCCGAAGGCGCACTCGTGAAGAGCACCGCGATCGATCCCACCTTGCTCGGACCCGACGGCATTTTCCTCCACGAAGGGCCCGCGCGGGTCTTCGGCTCGGAGAAAGATGCCATCGCCGCCATCAAGTCGAAGGGCCCCAACGCCATCGCACGCGGCGAAATCATCGTCCTCGCCGGCATCGGCCCCGCCGTCGGCATGCCCGAGACGTATCAGATCACCTCCGCCTTGAAATACCTTACCAAAGGCCGGGGAGTCGTGCTGCTGACCGATGGCCGGTTTTCGGGCGTCTCCACGGGTCCGTGCGTCGGGCACATCAGTCCCGAAGCGTGGGCGGGCGGCCCGCTCGGCCGGCTGCGCGACGGCGACCGGCTGCGCGTTCGGATCGATCCGAAAAAACTGGAAGGCTCGATCGACTTCATCTCGCCCGCCGGAGCGATCCTGACCGCCGAGCAGGAACTCGCCCAACGCCCGCTCTCGCCGAAGCTCGTCCGGAATCCCGCGGTTCCCGACGACACCCGCCTCTGGGCCGCGCTCCAAAGCGTAAGCGGCGGCAGCTGGGGTGGCTGCGTCTTTGATACCGAAAAAATCATCGAACGCCTCGGCGGCCATTCCGGGATCGGAAGGTAGGGACGGGCGGCCCGCCCGTCCGGGCTAACCGTTGACGTAGCCGAAGCGACAGCCGGGACGAGTTCTCCTAGCTCGGATCCGCATTTTGGAACACGGAGGTCGCAGAGGAGAAGAGAGGACACGGAGGAAAAATCCGATCTCTGTGTGCTCTGTGCCTCTGCGCGAAACCTTCCGAAATCCGCGCCCTCCCTTCCCCTCCGCGCCCTTCGTGTTCAATCCGTTCGCTCGTTCGTCTCAAGCGTCCCCCACTCAACAACAAACAGACCGCACCCTCCTTCCGCCGGGTTTTTGATTGTCGCCGTCCGGGCCGCGGCATTTACCAGACGCGACATGGCGATGCGGCTCTGCATTCTCGGAAGTGGCAGCGCGGGGAACTGCGCCCTGCTGCAGACCGAAGGCGCGCGCGTGCTGGTCGACGCCGGCTTTTCCGCCCGCCGCCTCGGGGAACTGCTCGCCGGAATCGGCGAGTCGCTCGCCCGCGTCGACGCGATTTTTCTCACCCACGAGCACGGCGATCACGCCGCGGGCATCGACGGGCTGAAAAAGTTTCCGCATCTCCGGATCTTCGCCAACGCCGGCACCTCCCGCGCCGTGCAGGGCGGGCTGAGCCATCGGCCGGACTGGCAGTTGTTCGAGACCGGCAGCCGCTTCCGTTTCCGCGATCTTGAGATCGAGACCTTCGCCGTGCCGCACGACGCCGCCGATCCGGTCGGCTTTCTTTTCCACTGCGGCCAGGTCGACGACATGTTCAGCCCGCGCCGCAGCCTCGCCTGGCTCACGGATCTCG
>CALFNJ010000116.1 GCA_937902865.1 uncultured Opitutaceae bacterium | reverse complement strand
GACGGTGGCCTTGCGGATCGGGATCTTCAGGTCGGCGAGGTATTTTTTGACGAGATAGGCGACGCCCACGCCCGTGGCCTCGCGCCGGCCCTGCGAACCGCCGAGCGCAATGGGTTTGCCGGTGACGACGGCCGGCTCCACGTGGCCGACGTGATTGGAGTAAGTGTCCATCATCCAGCCCATGATCTTTTCATTCGTGCCGACGTCGGGCGCGGGCACGTCGACCCGCGGTCCGAGGAAGGAGACCATCTCCTGCATGTACCGGCGGGAGAGATGCTCGAGCTCGGTTTCGGAAAGCTGGTTGGGATCGACGATCACACCGCCCTTGGCGCCGCCGTAGGGCAGGCCGGCGAGCGAGCATTTCCAGCTCATCCACATCGCCAGCGCGGCGACCTCGCCGAGGGTGACATTCTGGTGGAAGCGAATGCCGCCCTTCGACGGGCCGGTCGAAAGATTGTGCTGCACGCGGTAGCCCTCGAAGACGGTGACGCTGCCGTCCTCGCGGCGGACGGGCAGGGCGACGGCGAGGCAGCGCCGCGGGTACTTCGTGCGGTCGCGGATCGCGTCAGGCAGGTTGATGGCGTCGGCGGCCTGATCGAACTGCCGGCAGGCCATGCGGAAGACGTCGGAATCGTAGAGACTGGAAACGATGGCTTTGGACATGATGGAAGGACAGGGGTGAACGCGGGACGCGAGGGTGCGCGGGTAAGAAACGCAGAGCGCCGGCTGGGGCGGCGGGGCTGATTTTCCGAGGTGGAGGCTGGAAATCAGGAAGGGAACGCAGTCCGTCGGATGGGCGCTGCGGAAGTGGCTGGGACCTTGGATATGTCAGCGATTCGGCGATGGAGTTCCACCGCTTCACCGGATGTCGCTCGGTCGGAGCGAGGCACGGATTGGTTTCTTTTTTTGGGTCTGATTACGGTGGTCGCCGACCTCCGGGCGGCGGTTCCGACTTTGCTGCGTCCAATTCCGTCGCCCGGAGGTCGACGGCCACCTTCCGGATCGTCATTCCGCACCTTGGCTAGGAATCGGATCAGAGGTCGCGCGGCTGCCGCAGAATCCAAACTCCAAAATCCAAACTCCAAATTCCGAAATCAGCTCAGCGCACGGCCGTATAGCCGCCGGGAACGCCGCCTTTGGCGAAGACGAACTGGTAGAGCTCGATCGCGCGCGAGCGAAAGGCGCCGGCGCAACTGAGCAGATAGTAGCGCCACATCCGACCGAAGCGCTCGCCGTAGAGGTCGCGGAAGCGCGGCCAGGCCTGCGCGAAGTTGCGCTCCCAGGCCCGCAGGGTGCGATCGTAGTACGGGCCGAAATTGTGGACGTCCTCGAGGACGAAAAGTCCCTCGGCGGCGCGGGTGACTTGGGCGGGGGCCGGCAGCATCGAGTCGGGAAAGATGTAGCGATTCAGCCAGGGATCGGTGGTGACGTGCGAGGCGGTGGCGCCGATGGTGTGGCAGAGGAACAGGCCGCCGCGATCCAGGCAGCGGGCGGCGGTGGCGAGATAGGTCCGGTAGTTTTTCTGTCCGACGTGCTCCATCATGCCGACGCTGGCGATGCGGTCGAAGCGTTCGTTGAGTTCGCGGTAATCCTGCAGCCGGATTTCGATCGACAGGCGGGCCGCCTGGGCCGCGGCGACGGCGTAGGCCTGCTGCTCTCGGGAAAGCGTGATACCCACGACCTGGCAGCCGTAATGACGGGCGGCGTGACGGGCGAGGCCGCCCCAGCCGCAGCCGATGTCGAGCAGCCGCATGCCGGACTGGAGGCCGAGCTTGCGGCAGATCAGATCCATCTTCCGCCATTGCGCCTCGGCGAGATCGTCCGTGCCGCTGAAATAAGCGCACGAGTACTGCAGGGAAGGATCGAGCATCGCGGCGAAGAAGTCGTTGCCGAGATCGTAGTGCGCGGAGATCGCCCGACGGGCGCGGCGCCGGGATTGGAAATTGAAAATCCGCGCGCTGAGGGTGACGGCCAGATCGGCCCACCGCTGCGGCAGCCGTTCGTCGAGCCGCTGTCGGAGCAGCCGGCAGCACAACTCGTCGAGCGCATCGCACTCCCACCAGCCGTCCATGTAGCTTTCACCGAAGGCGAGCGAACCACCGCCGAGGACGCGCCGATAGAAGCGTTCATTCCGGACTTGGGGATCCCACGGGCGATCGCCGTTGACCACCACGCCCGCTTCCGCGAGCAACCCGGTGAGGATGGCTTGGGCCCGGGGAAGGCGAGACGTCGTGGAAGAAATTCGGTCCTGCCTCGACGCGCCGACGGAAAAACGAGCCGTCCAAGACGCCGGATGTCCTGACGGATGCGGCTTCATCCCCAATCATTGACCGGCAAAAATCATTCGGGTTCGCGCAAGGATAAGACGGATATCCGCAACACCGCCTCTCGATCAGCAATCAGCAGTCTAATCATTTAGAAGGAGACGGGCCGCTGATTGCTGATCCGAGGTTGAACTCCAGAATTTCTGGGAGACAGGCCGCTGATCGAATCGGCAAAGGTGCTGACTGAAAGTGCTGATTGGGTCGGCGCTTGACCTTGGAGCAGGTGAGGACGCCGAAAGATCGCGATGACGAGGCCGTTTCAGGGCGAGTGTCCTATCGTGGTATTATAATAGATGACGCGAACGGACGGGGAGGGCCGCGATGCAGCGATTCTGCTCGCGCGGTTGCTGGGGACCTTGGTGATCGTTCGGCGGTGCGGTGTGACGCAAATTATTGGAGGGGAGGGAGCCGCGTCGTGGATTTGCGCGCATGAGCGAAGCAAGGGGAGCTGATTGACGCCGATTTTTGGGTGAAGTTTGGCTGTGGTCTCCGGTGGAAAAGTGAAAAATGCGCGGGAGCCAAAGTTTTGGTTGCGTTCACGGAGGCGATCCTATGGCCTGACCCTCTTTTCCTTTACTCCTGCCTCCAATTCCGGGGTGACAGGGGGAACGAATTCATGAAACAACAGCTCAAGCTCAACGTTACGCCTCGTCCGCAGACCGGCCGCAGCTCCTCCCGCCGGATGCGCAAGGCCAACCAGGTTCCCGCGATCCTTTACGGAAAGCACACCAAGCCGGAGGCCCTGGCCGTGGACGGCCCTGAGTTCTCCCGTCTGGTCAAGACGATCGCCGGCTCCGCCGCGCTGGTCGAACTCGAGCGCAAGGACAAGGCCGACAAGGCCCTTTCCTTCCTGCAGGAAGTGCAGCGCGACCCGATCACCGACAAGTATCTCCACGTCGACTTCCGCGAAGTGAAGGCC
Organism: uncultured Opitutaceae bacterium; assembly: GCA_937902865.1. Classification (GTDB taxonomy): domain Bacteria; phylum Verrucomicrobiota; class Verrucomicrobiia; order Opitutales; family Opitutaceae; genus CAIUWA01. The sequence goes on along the minus strand of CALFNJ010000116.1, from coordinate 3,370 downwards.
GACGAGAAGTTCGAAATCCAGGTCAAGCTGCACCTCAAGGGTGAATCCTTTGGCGTGAAGAACCAGAGCGGCGTGCTCGAGACGCCGACCTACACGCTGCGCATTCGCACGCTGCCGAAGGACCTGCCGCCTTTCATTGAAGTGGATGTCACGACCCTGAAGGTTGGTGAGACCATTCACGTTGGCGAAATCAAGGCGATCCCGGGCGTCGATTTCCTCGACGACAAGAACCAGCCCGTCGTCTCGTGCGTCGAGCCGGTGGCCGAGATCGTGCAGGAAGTCGCCGCCGCCGCCGCGCCCGCCGAGGGTGCCGCCGCCGCTCCCGCGGCCGGTGCCGATGGCAAGCCCGCGGCTGCCGCCGCTGGCGCCGCCGCGCCCGCCGCCGATGGCAAGGCCGCTCCTGCGGCTGCCGGTGCGAAGCCCGCGGCTGGTGCCGCTCCCGCCGCCGGCGCGAAGCCTGCGGCTGGCGCGAAGCCGGCTGCGCCCGCCAAGAAGTAAGTCTCTTCCCGCTCCGATCCGGCGCCTCAACCGCGTCAGATCGGAGCGGTTGTTCTTTGAGTCATGTCCATCTCGCTCGTTGCCGCTCTCGGCAACCCGGGCCGCGATTACGCCGATACCCGCCACAACCTCGGTTGGGTGGTGATCGACGCCTTCGCCCGGCGCCAGGGCCTGGCGTGGCAGAAGCACTCCCGTTTCGACGCGGAGGTCGCCCGCTGGGACCATGCGCCCGGCCAGACCCGCTGGCTGGTGAAGCCGCTGACGTTCATGAACGACAGCGGCACCGCCCTGCAGTCGCTGGCGAGCTTCCACAAGGTGCCTGTGACCGCGATCCTCGCCGTGTACGACGATCTCACGATCGAACTCGGACGCGTGAAGGTCTCGGTGACCGGCAGCGCCGGCGGGCACAACGGGGTTGCCAGCCTGCTCTCTCACCTCGGTGACGGCTTTATCCGCTACCGCCTCGGGATCGGCCCGAAGGAACCCGCCCAGATGGACCTCAAGGACTTCGTGCTAGGAAAATTCACTCCCGCTCAACTCTCCCTCCTCAATCAGAATCTCGACCACTATCTCCAAGGCCTCGACCTGCTGCTGCAAAGCGGTGTTGCCCAGGCCATGAACACCCTCAATCGTAGAGACCAAAATGAACCCGACCAAACGTAACTACCGCGCCTCCTTCATCCTCGATAATCGCGGCAAGGAAGACTCCATCGATCAGATCATCGAAGGCGTGAAGAAGGAAATCGCCGCGGTGCAGGGCGACGTGACCGCCGTGGAGAGCATCGGCAAGAAGGATTTCGTCCGCGTGACCGACAAGAAGTTCACCGGCGCCTCCTACGTTCACGTGAATTTCTCCGCCCCGGTCGAAGGTCCCGCCCAGCTCAAGGAGCGCCTCCGGCTCAATCAGAACGTCTATCGCACCTTCGTCCAGTCGGCCTGATTCTGACCGACCGACGCGGTTGCGCCGCGCCACCATGGCTTACCTCAACAAAGTCTTCCTCATCGGCAACCTCACGCGCGACCCGGAGCTCCGGGTCACGCCGAAGGGCACGGCCATTTGCCAGTTCGGCATCGCGGTCAACCGCCAGTTCAAGGACGAGTCGGGCGCGACGCGCGACGAGACGACGTTCGTGGACATCGAGGCCTGGGGCAAGCAGGGCGAACTCGTTTCGAAGTATCTCTCCAAGGGCAGCCTCGCGATGGTCGAGGGCCGGCTGAAGCTCGACCAGTGGGAGGACAAGACGAGCGGCCAGAAGCGCAGCAAGATCAAGGTTGTCCTCGATAACGTGCAGTTCCTTTCCAGCCGCGGCGGTTCCGGTGGCGGCGGCGGCGCCCCGATGGGTGAAGAGGGCGGCGATTCGCCTTCCCCTGAGCGCCATGCTCCTCCCTCGCGCGGCGGTGGCGGCAGCAGCCCCAAGCCCGGCCCGGCGGCCGGCAACATCGACGAGGATGTCCCGTTTTGAGCGGCGTCTCCCTCGTCATTTCACAGCTCCTTTCAACCAACTGACCAACCTCCATTCCCATGGCCTACAGTGAAGTTCTCCTCGTCAAGCCCGTCGACGGTCTCGGCGGCGAAGGCGACCAAGTCAAAGTCCGCGCCGGTTACGCGCGCAATTATCTCCTGCCGCGCAGCATCGCTGTGCCGCTGACCCATGCCAACCGCAAGCAGGTCGAGGCGCTGAAGAAGCGTCGGGCCGAGCGCGAGGCGAAGGACCTTTCCACCGCCCAGGAACTCGCGCGCAAGCTCGAGAAGACCAGCCTGGCGTTCGCCGTGAAGACCGGCGAGGGCGGCCGCATGTTCGGCGCGATCACCGTGAACGACGTGCACGACAAGCTCGTGGCGGCGGGCCTGGAGATCGACAAGAAGCGCATCCACCTGCACACGCCGGTGAAGACCCTCGGCAAGCACGAGGTGAAGGTGAAGCTGCACCCGGATGTCTCCGTGGAGCTGCCGTTCGACGTCGTGTCGGAAAACCCGATCGAGCCCGCTGTGACCGCCGAGGCCAAGCCGGCCAAGGCCGAGCGCAAGTAAGCGCCCAGCGAAATCCGCGCCTTTTCATTCATCGGCCGCGCCCAAAACAGGCGCGGCCTTTTTTTTCCCGAAGAACAACGATTCGGTCTCGGCTCGGCCCCGGATTGGCTCCTTTAAAACCTGATTCGGAGCATTTCTTGCCGGAGGCCATCCCAAGCCGCGAGCAGAGGGCCTCTTGACGGGATCTGGGCGCTTCGGCGGGCCTCCGTGAGGGATCCCCGCGGATCGAAGCTTTCCGAACGGGTTGGCCGTAAAACGCCCCCAGGAAGAGCCCTTGTGAGTAACCCAAAATAACTTCCCATAACTAGCGATTGCCTTGGCTCCCCCGGGCCGTTCGCATGGCTCCTTCCTTGTCCGCAATGGCCGAAGAAACCCTGACTCCCCCTTCTCCTGTTCGCCGCCAGAATCAGGCGCCGGTCGCCGTGGGCGGCCGGATGCCGCCGCACAGCATCGAGGCGGAGGAATACCTGTTGTCGTGCTGTCTGCTCGACGGGGCGGATGTCATTTCCCGGTGCCTCGAAGCACGGATCCGGCCCGAGTCGTTCTACGTCGCCGCCCACGGTATCATTTTCGAGCGGATGATTGATCTCTACAACCGGCAGGCGCCGGTGGATCTCGCGGTGCTGGCGGAGGAACTGAAGACCTCCAAGCAGCTCGACGACGTGGGTGGCTATGCGTTCCTGGTGCAGGTCAGCAGCCGCATCCCGACCACGGCCCAAGCCAGCTATTTCATCGAGAAAGTGCGCGAACAGCATCTGCTGCGCGAGATCATCAAGTCGGCCACGGGTGCGGTGGAGGACTGTTACAGCTTTTCCGGCGGCATCGAGGAGTTCGTCGATC
>CALFNJ010000115.1 GCA_937902865.1 uncultured Opitutaceae bacterium | reverse complement strand
CGACCTCACGCGCGGCCCCGCGGGCAGCTGGATCGTGGAAAGTCTCATCCCCAACATCGAGCGGGCTCTCTACAACGGCCGGCCGGCCGAGGCGGCCACGCTCGCCCAGCGGGCCCGCGAACACTTGGCGAGATATCCGGACGACATCTGGAACAGCCCCACGAAAGTCCAGGGCGTACTCCTGCTTCTCGATGCCCTCGCCGGCGAGCGCAGCGCGGTGCAAAACCGAATTCGGGCGCTGCAATTCAACGGCACGGCCTCCGAGTTATGGGACAATCCCTCTTTCGATGGTCCCGCCTGGCAAATGCTCGAGGCGCGAATTTCGCTGGCACTCGCCACGCGCCTGCCGATCGACGAAGCACGTCCGCTCATGGAGGAATTATTCCGCAAGGTGGAAGATGATTACTCCTACATGAAGCGGGATAACCCGGACACTCCGCAGTTCTGGATTCGTGCGAATCCATTGAGCTCTTTCGTCCGGACGACTGTCGCCAACGGGGAGGCCAAAGCCCCGGGCATTCTCGATTACACCATCAGTTGGAGAGAGGGCGGTGCCAGCGTTCAGGATCGCGGCGCCTACCAGATATATGTCACAGCCGCTCTGCGCTTCGCCGTCGCCACCGGCCGGCTGAATCTGGCCTGCGACCTCGCGGAACGCCTCGATGATTCCGCGGAGCGTCTCCATCAGCTCAATCGCATCCTGCTCGCGTCGAACTTGGCCCCGGAGGCACGCCGTCGCGTCGAGCAACAGATGATGGCAATCAGTTCCGGCTGGCGGCCGCGCGACGCCGCCCAAGCTTGGGACGTGCAGCGGCGCCTGAATCTGGCTTCGCGCTGCTCCACCGGCGAAGTGTGCTACACCTCGCTGGAGGACATCCTGGCTGAGGCGGAAAAAGCCGGGCGCGAGAAACCCGATGAGGCGCCCGCGTTGCTCAGTAGCGACGGCACCCTTTGGTGGATCGCCGCCCTCGGCGCCCGGGAAACGCTCTGATCCACCTCGCCCGCCTGAAGCATGAATCTGGTTCGTATCATCCTGCTGGCGGTCGGCCTTGCCACGGCGCTTCCAGCGTGGTCGGCCGCCGCCGCCGCGGAAAAAATCCCGGCCCTCGCGGCCATCCCCACTGCCCTGCCCCACGATGACTACATGCTGTACGAGCGCAGCCGGTTGCGGCTCGAGGAGGACTACGCCCGGTTCAAGCGGGCCGCCGAGCAGTTCAACGGCAAAACCGCCCCCGACCAGACCGATGCGGAATTCGAAGCTCTCGGAGCGGCCAAGCGGCAGCTGATCGAAGGCCGCAACGACTTCAACCGGAGCATCAATTCACGGATCGATGCCTTGTCGGCCGCTGCCGGCCTGAAGACATTCGTCTTCCCTCAGGTTTCAGCTCGCGGGGACGTCCGCATTCTCACCGGTGATGGCCGCGCTCTCACCGCCGAGACCATTGCCGGCGCCCGACTCGACAACCGCGCGCGGGCCGTGACCGGTCCGGACGCCCACGCGACGTTCATCCTGCCCGATGGGACCTCCCTCGTCATCGGCCCCAATTCCGAGCTCGTCCTGGACGATTTCGTCCACGATCCCGAAACCAGCGCGAGCAAGATGGCCGTTCGCCTCAGCAAAGGAATTTTTCGCTGGGTCACCGGGAAACTCACCCGGGCGGAGTCTTCCTTCATGCGCGTGACGACTCCCGTCCTCCAGATTATCACCCGGGGCACCGATTTTTCCTGCGAAGTCCGTCCCGATGGCTCCGGCGAAGTGCGGCTGTATTCGGGTGAACTCGAATTGCAGGACGTGAAAACTGGCGCGAAGTTCATCCTGCAGGCCGGCTACTCCGTGACCTTCGCGGAAGGAAAAGCCGCGGCGCGGGCGAAACTGTCGCCGGGAGCGGAAAAATCCGCGTTTTGAAAACGGCAGGAATCCGGCGTGGTCACCGCCATTCGTGGCGCGGATATCGACGCGACAACTCGGCCTTCACCTTCGGGTACTGCTCGCGCCAGAAATTCGTCAGGTCGTCCGTCACCTGAATCGGACGCTGGTTCGGCGCCAGCACCTCGATCTTCACCGGCACGCGGCCGTGGCCGAGCGTGAATTTTCCTTCGATGCCGTACAGCTCCTGGATGCGCGCACTCAATACCGGCGGGCCTTCCTTTGCGTACGTGATCTTCGAGCGGCGTCCGTTCGCCATGGTCAGGCGCTCGGGCAGATAATCATCCAGCACCGCGAACTGTTCAGTCGTGAGCCAGTCGCGGAGCACCGGCATCACCGGCTTGTCCTTGAGGTCGCGGTAGCCGAGTTCGCCGTAACAGATCTGCTCGATCAGCGTGGCGCGATCGGCGTCGGTGATCGGATTGACCTCCAGTTCCGGAAACCACTCGGCCAGGCGGTTCACGCGGAGGATCCACTGCTCCACCGTGTCATCCCAGGCCTCGAGCTTCAGCCGGCCCGCCAGCACTTCCTTTGTCAGCAACCGCGCCGCCGCGTCGAGCGGTGCCTCGTCGCTGCTCGACCGCGACTCCAGCACGAGATCGCGGAAGCGTCGCTCACGTCGCGAGACCACGCGCTTGATCGATTCGTCGTAGGTGACGCCACGGGTCTCGCGATAGTCATCCGGAAAAATCTCCTTCAGCCAGGCCTCCTCGACCGCGGTCGCGAGCGAGAGCAGTACGTTGATCTCGCCGCCTCGTCCTTCGATTTCGCTGATCTCAGCGGCAACGAGCAGTGGCGATTTCTGAATCACGCTTTCCCGCGCGAGCAGCCCGCGCCGCTGATGGACGAGCTCGCAGCGAAGCGTGCCCGCATCGAGCCGCTTCGCCAGCTGATCGGAAAATCCGGCGAGCACGCATTTGCGCACCTCGGCGCCATCCACCTTGCGTTCGGAAATATCGAGGCCCTCCGCTTCCGCGATCTCCAGGAACTGCCGGAACAGCGGTCCGACCTGCCGCGCTCCCTGCGCGTGCAGCCCCAGCCGGCGGCAGGCCTCCAGGGCGTAGTTCGACTGATCCGCATGCCGCCACGCGCGCATCAGCAGGAAGAAATCGCTCTCGTGCTCCTCGCCGAAGAGATCCTCGCGCGCCTGCTCGACCGCCTTCGGCACGCCGCGCAGCAGGAAGTTCCGTCCCTGCGTCAGCGCCGCCATCAGCGCCACCGAGCGCACGCAGCCGCGCTCCTGCGCCGCAAGGAACATCCGGGCATAGCGCGGATGCACCGGAAACCGCAGCATCTTCCGCCCGGTTTCGGTGATGGAGAGATGCTTGGTTGGTGCGGCCGAAGCGCCAGCTGAGGCGCCCAATGGGGACGCGACCTCCCGGTCGCGTTCTGAACCCGACCGGGAGGTCGGGTCCCCCTTTCGGGTCGCAGCCGCACTCCACGCCCCCAGATCCACCAGCAAGGTCTCCGCCCGTTCCAGCGCCTTAGGATCGGGTTTTTCCAGCCACGGAAAACCCCCGATGTCATCGATGCCGCTCGCCTTCAGCGTCAGCACGACTTCCGCGAGATCCAGGCGCTTCACCTCC
>CALFNJ010000114.1 GCA_937902865.1 uncultured Opitutaceae bacterium | reverse complement strand
CGCCGGTCTGCAAATGGGATCGGAAAAACTATTTCTATCCCGACTCGCCGAAGAACTACCAGATCTCGCAGTACGATCAGCCGATCTGCCTCGGCGGCGAGGTGGAGATCGAACTGCCCGGTTCCGCGCGGAACATCATGGGCGAGCACCAGAAGGTTCCGCTCACGCGCATTCACCTGGAAGAGGACGTCGGCAAGCTGAACCACGGCGCGACGGATTCGCTGGTCGACTACAACCGCGCGGGCACGCCGCTGATGGAGATCGTGTCGGAGCCGGCGATGCACACCGCGGAGGAGGCGTTCGCCTACCTGACCTCGCTGCGGGCGACGATGATCTACGGTGGAATTTCGGACTGCGACATGGAGAAGGGCCAGCTGCGCTGCGACGCCAACATCTCCATCCGCCCGGTGGGCGAGACCAAGCTCGGCACCAAGGTGGAGCTGAAGAATCTCAACTCGATCTCCTTCGTGCGCGACGGCATCGCGCACGAGATCAAGCGCCAGGTCGCCCTTCTCGAGAAGGGCGGCACCATCGTCCAAGAGACGCGCGATTACGACGGCCAGACCGGCACCTCGCAGTCGCTGCGCTCGAAGGAAATGGCGCACGACTACCGTTACTTCCCAGATCCGGACCTGATGCCGGTGAAGGTGGACGACGCCTGGAAGAACCGCATTCAGGCCGAATGCCCCGAGCTGCCGTTCGACAAGCAGCGCCGTTTTTCCGAGACCTACCAGATTCCGTACACGATCACGTCGGTCCTGATCTGGGACCGGGCATTGAGCGACTATTTCGAGGAGGCGGCGAAGCTCTCTGGCAAGCCGCAGGCGGCGGGCAACTGGATCGTCAACGATCTCCTGCGGGAGCTCGGCAGCACGGGCGCCACGCTCGCCACCGCGAAGGTTCGTCCGGCGCATATTGCCGCGCTGGTGAAGCTCGTCGAGGACGGCACGTTGTTGAACAACACAGCCCGCGAGGTGTTCGCCGAAATGGCGGCGACCGGCGCGATGCCCGCGGAGATCGTCGAGAAGAAAGGCCTGAAGGCCGCGCCGACGGATCTCGGTGAGCTCGAGCAGTGGTGCCGTGACTCGATCGCTGCCAATGCGAAGGCGCTGGCCGAGTTCAAGGCCGGGAAGGAGAGCGCGATCAACGCGTTCAAGGGCCCGGTGATGAAGGCGGCGAAGGGCAAGGCGAACCCGAAGGCGGTCGACGAGACGCTGCGGCGGCTGCTGGCGGCGATGTAAGATCGATAGAGCGCCGGGAACGCATTGTCCGCGACGCGTGAGGGGCGTTGCCGACGTTTGATGCGGACGGAGCGAACAACGCGTTGGGGACAACGCGTTCCACCTTTCGGATCTGAGTGATCTGGAACTCAGGGAATCAGGAACGGAACGGCGCGGATCCTGGGGCGATCTTTGGCTTCGACGAACCGGTGCGAAAGGTAGGGCGAGGCGTCCCCGGCGAGCCGTGGCTGATCAGCAGGCCGTGTGGCGACAGGTTTCCAGCAAGCTTGGGGGTCTTATTGGGGACGCGACCTCCCGGTCGCGGCCTCGGTGGCTCTCGATTTCCGGTCTGCGGAGCGAATGGGCGTCCGTAAAGAACGCCCCTACATCGATCCATCGGCCCGCAGGTAGACGAGGGAATGAATTCGATTCATGGCCAGCTCGTCGCGCATGAGCACCGACGAGCCGGAAAATTCGCGCGATAAGAGCCGTTCTTCCCTCGTAATTCGAGGTTTTCGCAAGGCCGTGAAAGAGCGCGCGAGATTGCGGCGTTTGCAGGGGAGAGCGCGTCGCCGGATCGGCGGACCGTCCGCTTGGCAGACAAGCTGCTAAAACAGCGCCCGGATTCCGCCGCGCCCTGGTGGCGGGACAGCTCAACAAACATGCCAGCCTACCAGAAAACTACCATGACCAAACATGCCATCCAGCTCGCGGCCTCGGCCGCGCTGCTCCTGGGACTCGCGAGCCCGTCGTTTGCCGAGGTGAAATTGAATGAGAATTTCTCCGTCAGCGGCTACATCGAGGGCTCCTATCAGCTCACCGATCCCGATCCGGGCACGTCCACGGACAAGTTCGGCCTGGATTCGGCCCAGTTGCTCTTCACGGGCTCGTTCAAGCCGGTCACGGGCGTGGCGAGTTTCTTCTACGTGCCGAATGCGCCGCAGGAGACCACGCTGCTCGACGCCTACGTGACCTACGACGCGGGCGGGGGGCTCTCCATCACCGGCGGCAAGTTCCTGAGCTACCTCGGCTACGAGTCGTTCTTCACCGTCAACAATCCGGAAATCACCTTCGCGAACGGCGACTTCCTCGCGGCGATCCCGGGTTATCACGATGGCGTGAAGCTCGATTACTCCACCAAGGACTGGGGCGCGGGTGTCGCGCTGCTGGATTCCGTCGGCTCGCCGTTCTACCTGAAGGGCGACGGCGAACTGAAGCACAACGCCGGTTTCGAGGGCTACTTCTAGTCCACGGCGGTCACTGACCTGACCCTCTGGTTCGGCGCGGCCTACGACACCAAGGGCGGCTTCCTCGCCCACTCGAACACCGTCTACGATGTCTGGGCGCAGTACGCCATGGACAAGAAGACCACGGTGGCGGCGGAGTACGCCTATCGCGATGGCGGCCTCGGCGCCAAGGGCTACAACTGGCTCGGCCTCGTGACGTACGCCTTCACCGACAAGTTCTCCACGGCTTTCCGCCTCAGCGGCGAGAAGATGAGCAGTGGCGGTCCCGGCTTCATCCGCTACACGATCGCGCCCGGCGTGGCCGTCACGTCCAACCTGACCGTGCGTGCCGAGGTCACCTACACCGATTACGACAAGTCCGCCTTGAACAACGCCGTGTTCGTCGGCGCCCAGGCGTTCCTCAAGTTCTGAGAACCGTTACGGTTCACGCATAAGCGCAGGCGGCGGCCGATGCCGCCGGCGCATTCCGCCCGCTCCGCGGCGCGGTTTTTTCTTCCCTTGAACTTTCCCGGATTGGGCGGCGTGGGCGACTGCCTGCCCGCGTCCGACCGGTCCGGCTTCAACCTCCACCCGTTATCACCATGAAACTCACGAAACTGCTCGGCGCCGGCCTCTTCGGCCTCGCCGCTCTGCTTGGCTCCGTCCGCGCCGCCGATGACACCATCAAGGTCGGCGTGCTTCATTCCCTCAGCGGCACGATGGCGATCAGCGAAACCTCGCTGCGCGACGTGCTGCTTTTCACCTTCGATGAAATCAACAAGGCCGGCGGCGTGAAGGTCGGCGACAAGAGTTATATGATTGAGCCGGTCGTGGTGGATGGCGCTTCGAACTGGCCGCTGTTCGCTGAAAAAGCGAAACAGCTTTTGGAAGAAGACAAGGTCGCGGCCACGGTTGGCGGCTGGACCTCGGTCAGCCGCAAGTCGGTGCTGCCGGTGTTCGAGAAGGACAACGGCCTGCTTTTTTACCCGGTGCAATATGAAGGC
>CALFNJ010000113.1 GCA_937902865.1 uncultured Opitutaceae bacterium | reverse complement strand
CCAGGCGAGCGGTACGCCGACGCGATTCGCTGACCTGCTGCCGCGGGTGCCGCCACGACTTGTAAATACATCACCGCCGCATCCAAACATTCCCCTTCCCGCCCGCGGCGGCATTCCCTAAACAAGCGGCCCCGCAGGCACCCCAAGATTCTTTCATGCGACTGTTGTTCATCATGCTCCGCAAGGAACTGAAGGGATATTTCCTCAGCCCCTTCGGCTGGGTGATCCTGGCCTTCGCCAGTGTGGCGCAGGGCTTCACGCTCTCCACGGCGATGAAGGGTTTCCGCGATTCGCCGAGCCAGGACAGCCTGATTTACTCGACCTTCAACACGACGCTCTTCTGGTTTTGTACTTCGCCATGATGGCGGAGAGCGCGGCACCGTCGATCGGCTTGCTGAGGTAGTCGGAGGCGCCGAACGTGAGGCCGCGGTGGGCCTGCTCGTTCACGGTGAGCATGACAAACGGCAGGTTGGCGAGCAGCGGGTGCGTCTTCAGCTGGAGCAGCAGATTGCCGCCATCGGCGCCGGGCATGAGGATATCGAGGATGACGACATGCGGATTGGTCTCCCGCGCGCGGGCGACGGCCTCCTCGGCGTTGTGGGCGATGGCGACCTGGTAACCCTCACGGCCGAGCAATTCCTGCAGCTTGGCATTCACCGCCTCGTCCTGATCGATGACGAGCACGCGGCCGCGGCGGGGCGGGGGATTCGGGGCCGGCGCGGCAGCTGCGGCGGCGGGCTTGACGGATTCCTCCGCGGCTTCGGCGGCCTTTTCCCCGTCGCCGGCTTTGACGGGGGCGACTTCCGAGGGAATGCGGATCGTGAAGACCGAGCCTTCGCCCATCTTGCTGGCGACGGTGATGTCGCCGCCCATGAGGCGCGCGAACTGGCGGGAAATCGCGAGACCGAGGCCGGTGCCGCCGAATTTCGCGGAGGTCGACTTGTCGGCCTGGCTGAAGACCTGGAAGAGCCGGCCCATCTGCTCGGTCGTCATGCCGATGCCGCTGTCGCGCACCTGCATCACGATCATCTCGCGCGGGCCGGTCTGGTCGCGGGAAACATCGAGAGACACGACACCCTCCTCCGTGAACTTGGAGGCATTGCTGAGCAGGTTGAGGAGAATCTGGCGGAGCTTCGTGGCGTCGGCCCGCATCGTGCCGAAGTTCTCGGGACAATCGACCTTGAGCTGGTTCTTGTTGCGGTCGATGAGCGGCTGCGCGGTCGGAATGACGTCGTGGACGAACGTGCAGACATCGAACGACTCGAGGTAGAGGTCCATCTTGCCGGCCTCGATCTTGGAAAGGTCGAGCACGTCGTTGATGAGGCCGAGCAAATGCCGGGCGGCGCTGAGGATCTTGCGCAGGTCGGCAATGGCGCCGTTGTCGCCGCGGTCGCTGGCGTCCTCGATGAGCATCTCGGCGTACCCGATGATGGCGTTCATCGGAGTACGGAGCTCGTGGCTCATCTTGGCGAGGAAGGAGCTCTTGGCCTGGTTGGCGTCGCGCGCCGCGGTCATCGCCTTGTGGAGCTCGACCGTGCGCTCGGCGACCTTGGCCTCGAGGGTGCGGTTGGCCTCCTCGAGCATGGCGTTGATTTCGGCCAGCCGCTCGCGGGCCTTTTCCGCGTTGTTCTTGGCTACGACGAGTTCGGCATCGCGCTGCTGAATCGTCGTCAGCATGGAATTGAACGCGTCGACCAGCACGGCAGTTTCGCCGCCGCCCTTGATCTCGGCACGGACAGTGTAGTCGCCTTCGTTCGCGACCCGGCGGGCGATGTGGGCCAGCTTGGTGATCGGGTCGGAAATTCCGCGCTGGAGAAAACGCGAGACCGCGAGGGAGCCGAGCACGGAGAGGAGGAAGAGAATCCCCATCGCCCGCAGCGGCTCCATCAGGGTGTCACGGGCTTCGGCGGTGGCGCGGGCGGTCACCACCATGGTGCCGAGGCGGGCGCCGTCGCGGCCGAACAGCCGGATGGGGATGATCGCCTCGTCGGTGGAAAAGTTCACGCTGAGCAGCGCGGCCTTGAGGGAGCCCAGCGCCGCGCCCGAGCCAGGGCGGATATAACTGGAAACGATCTTTTTGCCGTCCGGCGAATAGACGGCCACGGCGACGATCGATTCGTTCGACGTGATCCAAATGCGCCAGTCCTCCTTCGAAGGTTCGGCGCCATTGTCCAAAAAGTCGGCCACCGTCACGGAAAGCTGGCTGGCGAAATCCCGCGAGTTTTTCGTCACATCGTCCTGGAGCCGAAGAATCTCCAGCGCGAAATAAGCGCCAAACGCACCACCAAGGGTGAGCGTGCAAACCAGGGTGATGAGCAGGGTCAGCCGCCACCGCAGCGGCATTCGGCTTAGGTTGAGCATCGCGGAAGGGTTCGGAGCCAGCGGGTTGCGCAGAGCATTAAAGCAAGGCCATTTACGTGCAGCGATTAGGAGTCCAACCGGACGGGCGAGTCAACCATGCTAGCGTTCGCCGCCCATTTTGACGGAAAAATTTCCCTATCAACTTTAACAGCGCCGTAATGAAGCCGTGGCGTGGGACCGGGGAAGGAGGGGAAAAACAGGCCGTGAGCATTGGTCAGGGGTGGCTCCTGCGTCGAAACCTGGCGGGCTTTCGCCGGCCAAAAGGAGCCAAGTCCGGGCAAGCCAACCCCAGACCTAACGTTCAACGTCCAACGCTCAACGTCCAACATTCAAGGTCAGGCAGGCAAAATTACCAGATCCCGTCCCAGTTCTGCGGCCGGCTTCAAACGTTGAACGTTCAATGTTGAACGTTGGACGTTGAACGTTGTGACCGCGCCGCTTTCCGCGAGGCGCCGCGTCGGAATCTTCCTAAGAAAATCGCCGGTGGTGCGTCGTCCTCAATGAACAGGACCAAGATCGTTCACCCTCAACCCCGGAGGATATCACCATGAAACGCCATTTCGGTCTGCCCGCGGCTTTCGCCCTTACGCTGCTCGCGTTTTTGCTCTTCGGTTTCACCAAGACCAGCCGGTCCAAGCCATTGCCGCCGGAGAAGCTGATTGTGATCGATGATGATTTTCTGCCGCCGGTGCCGCCGGAGCCCGTGGAGGAGCTTGACCGGACGGCATCGTCGTCATCGAGCACGTCGGTTCCGATGCTGGCCGAGCTCATCAAGCCGGTCGAACAGGGGACCTTCACCTTTGAACCGCCGGCTTTGTCTCCGGTGGAGACGCGCGCGCTGCCGAATCTGATCCCCTTCGATCCGCACGGTTTCAGTCCGGGTGACGGAGCTTCGGGCGTGAATCTGCCGGGTCCCGTGGATGCCTCTCGTTTGGATAATCCACCCCGCGCGAGCGTGCAGACTCCGCCGGCCTATCCCCCCGCCGCGCGCGCGATGGGCCTCGGTGGCGAGGTCTGGGTGGAGTTCGCGGTGGACGAGGCAGGCCGCGTGTTGCACGCCCGCGTCGTGCGTTCGAGCGATCCGATGTTCGACGAACCCACGCTGCGCGCGGTCGCGAAATGGCGCTTCGAGCCCGGCCGCAAAAACGGCCGGCCCGTTTCGTTCCGAATGGTGGCGCCGGTCAACTACCGGCTCTCGGACTGAGCAGATTTTCGATTTTGGATTCTCGATTTTCGATTTCGATCCGGATTCGTGCGGAGCACGCAGAGAACATGTTTTTCGATCTCTAGTACTACGTGCACTGCGTGAATCGGGATCGAAATCCGAAATCCGAAATCGAAAATCGAGAATCCAAAATCGAAAATCACTGCACTCGCGCGACCCGGTGCCGGACCGTCGCGCTGCGTCCGGGCAAGCTGACAACGTCGCCGGCCCGGCGGCCGAGCAAGAGCCGGCCGAGGGGGGATTGGGGCGTCAGGACGAGCACGGTGCGGTGATCGCTGGAGATTTCCAGGCCGCCGGCGCGCGGTCCGAGAAAATAGGACGCGGTGCGGCCGTTTGATTCCGTCTCCACGATGGCGCCGATCGCGATGGTGTCGTCCGGCTGGAATTCCGGCAGCGGCAGGGATTGATAGAAGGCGATGTTGTCCTGGATCTCGGCCGCCAGCCGGGCCTGTCCCTCGGCGAGGTATGACGCCTCGATGCTGTGCGTGTCGTACTTGTTCTCCGGCTTGCTCTCCTCGCTGATCGCCTCGTCGCGGGCGAGGTGGGCCGCCGCGGTCTGCGTGGCGAGCTCCGACTGCAGCCGGGCGATGATCTGCTCGCGAAGAACGGATTTGTTCACCGGCCCACCGTAGGGGCGGCGGGGCGGAGGTCGAGCAGGCGTCGGACTCTTGCGACGAGTTCCTTGGGACTGAAAGGCTTCGTGAGATAGTCGAGCGCGCCGAGCTCGAGGCCGAGATTCTGCGCGTCGGTGGTGGCCCAGGCGGTGAGGATCACGATCGGAATCGTGGCGGTGGCGGCCTGGCGACGGAGGATCTCGCAGACGGCAAAGCCGTCGACGTCGGGCAGCATGAGGTCGAGGATGATGAGGTCCGGCGGCGCCACGCGGATCGTCTCGAGCGCCTCGCGGCCGCACGAGGCGGTGAGCACGCGGTAGCCGGCCTTGGTGAGATTGAAATGCACGAGGTCGGTGACATCGCGCTCATCATCGACGGTGAGAATCGTCTGAGGCATAGGGGCCACTATAGTCCTCCGGACCCATGTCGGACCGATGACGCCCGGGTTACATCCGCGTGAACTCAGCGCGCCCGACGCGCTCCGCCAAAGGAAAAAATTGATGAAAGCGCCGCGCGCTTCTTTTTGGCTGGCGCGTCGAAGCCGAGGTGGCATCGTCAACCGACTCAGGCAACGTCTCTTAACGTTTTCCTTCGGATGGCACGTAAGTTCGCATTCATCAACTCCAAGGGCGGC
>CALFNJ010000112.1 GCA_937902865.1 uncultured Opitutaceae bacterium | reverse complement strand
CTGGTTCTACCCGTACTATCGCGACCGCGCGCTCTGCCTGCAGCTCGGCGTCACGCCACTCGACATGCTGCTCGCCGCCGTGGGCGCGAAGGACGACCCGAGCTCGCACGGCCGTCAGATGCCCTCGCATTGGGGCCACGCCGATCTCAACATCGTGTCTGGATCGAGCGCGACGGGCACGCAGGTGGTGCAGGCCGTCGGCGCGGCCGAGGCTGGCGTGCTGTACGAGCGGCTCACCGACATCCCGGATCGCGAGTCGCGATTCAAGGCGGATGAAGTCGTGCTCGTATCGCTCGGCGAAGGCGCGACGAGCGAAGGGGAATTCTGGGAAGGCCTCAACGTCGCGTGCGCACGCCAGCTGCCCGTGCTCTTCCTGATCCGGCGCCGGATCGCCGGAGCGCGGAAGATCCAGCAACACCCGCCATTCATCGTGCGGTCCGGCCGTTCCCGGGTTCCCCTTCCCAGCTGACACGATTTCGCTTTCACCGTCGAAACGATGTGCTTGGATGACGGTTTACCGTCATCATGCACACCACGAAATGGCCCAAGATCCTGCCTCCGCTCACCGCGGAACAGCAGCGGATCAGCGACGATTTCATGAAGCTCTGGCACGTCGAACTGGCGGGCCGCAGCCGGTACGGAGCCATCGAGCGCTTCAACCACACGTTTCCGGTCAAGTACTCCCAGCCCGACTTCAAGACGACGCTCGAGATCGGCGCCGGTCTCGGCGAGCATGTCCATTACGAGAAGCTCACCCCCGAGCAGGAGGAGAATTACTACGCCAACGAGTTCCGCGAGAACATGGCCGCCCAGATCCGGGAGCGGTATCCGCGGATCAAGACGGTCGTCAGCGACTGTCAGAAGCCCTTTCCCTTCGCCGACGGTTTCTTCGACCGCATCATCGCGGTTCACGTCCTCGAGCACCTGCCCAACCTCCCCGCCACGATCCGCGAGTCCTACCGGCTGATCAACAAGCAGCGCGGCCGGCTGCTGATCGTGATCCCCTGCGAGGGCAGCCCCGCCTACTCGCTCGCCCGGAAGATTTCCGCCGAGCGCGTCTACCGCAAGCGCTACGGCGGCTCCTACCGCTGGTTCTACACCCGCGAGCACATCAACCTGCCCGGCGAGATTTTCGCGGAGCTCGACCCGTATTTCACCGTCGAGGCGCGCAGCTTCTTCCCGCTGCCGTTCCTGCCCTTCGTCTTCAACAATCTGGTCATCGGCCTGAGCCTCGTGCCGCGCCCGACCCCGCTCGCTTCCGCGCGGGCCTGAGTCGAGTTCAGTTTTCATGAAAAAAGTATTCGTGACCGGCGCCGCCGGTTTCATCGGTTCCACCTTGATCGACCGGCTCCTGGCGGACGGCGTGTCCGTCGTCGGCTGGGATAATTTCTCCACCGGACAGGAGCGCTTCCTCGAGGGCGCCCGCGGCCAGCAGGCGTTCACGCTGGTGCGCGGCGACAATCTCGACCTGCCCGCCCTGACCGCCGCGATGCGCGGCTGCGACTTCGTCTTCCACCTCGCCGCCAACGCCGACATCAAGGACGGCTGGCAGCATCCGAAGAAGGACCTCGAGCAGAACACGATCGCCACCTTCAACGTCCTCGAGGCCATGCGGGCCAATGGCGTGAAGCGGATCGCGTTCTCCTCCACGGGCTCCGTCTACGGCGAGGCGCTCGTCACTCCTGAAAAGCCCACGCCCGAAACGGACGATTTCCCGATCCAGACTTCCCTCTACGGCGCGTCCAAGACCGCCGGCGAGGGTCTGCTCGCGGCCTATGCCGAGGGCAGCCAGATCGACGAGGCCTACATCTTCCGCTTCGTCTCGATCCTCGGCGAACGGTACACCCACGGCCACGTCTTCGATTTCTACAAGCAGCTGATCGAGCACCCCGACCATCTCCGCGTCCTCGGCGACGGCACGCAGCGCAAAGGCTACCTCTACGTCCAGGACTGCATCGCCGCCATGCTGCACGTCACGCGCGCCCACACCGCCCGCGACGCCAAGCACCACACCCAGATCTACAATCTCGGCACGCCGGAATTCGTCCAGGTGAACGACTCGATCGCGCACATCTGCGCCGCGCTCAACCTCAAGCCCAGGCTCGAGTACACCGGCGGCAACCGCGGCTGGATCGGCGACAATCCGTTCATCTTCCTCGACACGAAGAAAATCCAGTCCACCGGCTGGAAGCCGCAGCTCACGATCAAGCAGGGCATCGAGCGCACGCTTCGCTGGCTCCAGGCCAACCGCTGGGTCTACGAGGCCCGCCACTGAGCCGCGTCGCGCCATGAAGATCGCGGTCCTCGGATTGTGGCACCTCGGCTGCGTCACCGCCGCCTGCTGCGCCAGGCATTTTGACGTCACCGGCCTCGACTTCGACTCGACCAACGTGGACCGGCTCCGCCAGGGCCGCGCGCCGCTGTTCGAGCCGGGGCTCGACGAGCTGATCCAGTCCGGCCTCGCCGCCGGCCGTCTGCGTTTCACCACCGAGATCGCCGCCGCCTGCGCGCAGGCCGACATTCTCTGGGTCGCGTACGACACGCCGGTCGACGAAGACGATCGCGCCGATCTCGATAGCGTGCTGCGCGA
Source organism: uncultured Opitutaceae bacterium (assembly GCA_937902865.1). Taxonomy (GTDB): domain Bacteria; phylum Verrucomicrobiota; class Verrucomicrobiia; order Opitutales; family Opitutaceae; genus CAIUWA01. Next base: position 2,246 of record CALFNJ010000112.1, on the reverse strand, counting down.
GGTCCGGCGCTGCGTCCCGGCACTGCCATCCGGCGCGCTCGTGCTCCTCTCTTCGCAGCTGCCCGTCGGCACCTGCCGGATCCTCGAAAGCGAGTTCGGCGCGCAGGGCTATCGCTTCGCCTGCTCTCCCGAGAACCTGCGCCTCGGCAAGGCGATCGAAATCTTCACCAAGGCGGACCGCATCATCGCCGGCTATCGCGACGACCGCGCCAAGACCCAGCTTGCCGAGCTCTTCGCGCCGTTCACCTCGCAGGTCGTGTGGATGCGCTCCGAGTCCGCGGAGATGACCAAGCACGCGATCAATTCCTTCCTCGCCGTCTCGATCACCTTCATGAACGAGGTTGCCCGCCTGTGCGAGGCGACCGGCGCCGACGCCAAGGAGGTCGAGCGCGGCCTCAAGAGCGAGAGCCGCATCGGCCCGAAGGCCTACCTTTCCCCCGGCGGCGCCTTCGCCGGCGGCACGCTTGCGCGCGACGTCGTCACGTGCACGCAGCTCGGCGAAAAATACGGCGAGTCCCTCGAGGTCATTCCCGCGATCAAGCGGAGCAACGACCGCCACCGCCAGTGGGCGCTGCAGAAAGTCCGCAAGCTGCTCGGCGCCGACGGCGGACGCCGCGTCGCCCTGCTCGGTCTCACTTACAAGCCCGGCACCAATACGCTGCGCCGCAGCTCTGCCGTGGAGCTCGCCCGCTCCCTGGCCGCCGCCGGCTTCGAGGTCGCCGCCAGCGATCCTTCCCTGCCGCCGCTCCCCGCGGACCTCGGCTTCATCCGGTTCAGCGCCACGCCCGCCGAAGCCGTCGCCGGCGCCGACGCCGTCGTGATCTGCACCGAATGGCCGGAATTCCGCCAGCTCGACTGGGCCGCGCTTGCTCCGCGCCTCCGCCGGCCCGTGATCCTCGACGCCACCCGCTTCCTGGAAAAATCCGTGGCCGCGCTGCCCGGCCTTCAGTACATCACCGTCGGCTCTCCCTCATGAAACTTCCCGGACACAACGTCATCGTCACCGGCGGCAGCCAGGGCTTCGGTCGCCACATCGTCGAAGCTTTCCTCGAGGAAGGCGCCAACGTGCTCTTCTGTGCGCGCAGCGCCCCCGACGTCGCCAAGGCCCAGGCCGAGATGGCGGCCAAGGTCCGTCCCGGACGTCACCTGCTCGGCACCACCTGCGACGTCGGCAATCCCGACCAGGTCGCCGCGCTGTTCAAGGCGGCGAACTGGGGTCCCTGGAATGTCGTCGTGAACAACGCGGGCGTCTACGGCCCCATCGGGCCCACCGACGAGATTCCCTGGAACGAATGGCTGCAGGCGCTGCAGATCAATCTCAACGGCACGCTCCTCGTCTGCCAGCAGGCGATGCGCGCGATGAAGCCCCAGCGTGCCGGCAAGATCATCAACATCTCCGGCGGCGGCGCCACCAACCCGATGCCGCGCTTCGCCTCCTACGCCGCCACCAAGGCCGCCGTCGTCCGCCTGACCGAGACCCTCGCGGAGGAACTCCGGGAGTATTCCATCGACGTCAACGCGATCGCCCCCGGGGCGCTCAAGACGCGCCTGACCGACCAGGTTCTGGCGGCCGGCGCCACACGCGTCGGCGAAGCTTTCTTCGCCAAGAACAAGAAGTGGGCGGAGGAAGGCGCCGTCGACCCGCGCCTCGGCGCCGGCCTGTGCGTCTGGCTCGCCTCGGCCGAAAGCAACGGCGTCACCGGCAAGCTCCTCGCCGCCCAGTGGGATCCGTGGAAGGATGTGCTCACCACCAAGCGCGACCTCCTCGCGAAATCCGACATCTACAACCTCCGCCGCATCGTCCCCGAGGACCGCGGCCAGAAATGGTCCTGATCGCCGCCGCGCGATCGCCCTCTCCCAAGGGCCCATGCACTACGTAATCGGGTCCGGACCAGCCGGTGTCGCCTGCGCGCGTGCCCTGCTCGACGCGGGCAGGACGGTCGTGATGCTGGACGCAGGGCTGCAATTCGAGCCTGAGCGCCAGGAGACCGTCGCCCGCATCGCCCGCCATCCGCCCGAGGCCTGGTCGGCCGAGTGGCACGCTTTCATCCGGCAGGGCATGCAGGCCGACGCCAAGGGCGTGCCGTTCAAGCTGACGCTCGGTTCGGATTTTCCCTATCGCGAAACGGATCGCCATCTGCCGACCGATGAAGCCGGCATCGCCTTGCGGCCGTCGCTCGCCCAAGGCGGGCTCAGCAACGTTTGGGGCGCAGCCATGCTGCCCTACTCCGCCAAGGATCTCCACG
>CALFNJ010000111.1 GCA_937902865.1 uncultured Opitutaceae bacterium | reverse complement strand
TTGAAGTTTGGCCTCCCCAAAACGGTCACCGTCCGCCCCAGGCAATCGCCTCAAAGATTTAAAATGAGTCACCACTCCCGTCTTCCTTCGCATTGACAACCCCCTCCCGGGTCTGCTCCTCTGACCCTTCCCATGAGCATTGTCATTTGGATCCTGACCTTCCTGCTGGTCATCACGTCGCTGTTCCTCGTCCTCATCGTTCTCGCCCAGAAGGCGAAGTCCGATGGCGGCATGGGCGCTGCGATCGGCGGAGGCGTGGCCGAGGCGGCCTTTGGCGCCGAGACCAACACGGTGCTGTCCAAATCGACGATCTACGCGTCCATCGCCTTTTTCGTCCTTTCGCTCGTCCTCTATCTCGCTCGGCTGGATCAGTCGCACCACACCGCGGCCGGCGCGGCGCTGCCGACCATCCCGGTTTCCACCGCTCCGGTGCTTCCGCCGGCGGGCGCGACTCCGGCCCCGAGCGTGGCGATCCCGGCGACTCCGGTCGCTCCCGCGGCCGCGCCCAGCACCGCGACGCCCGCTCCGGCGGCAAACACGACCCCGGCTCCCGCTCCGGCGGCCAAGCCCTGATGGCGTGACAGCGCTGTCGACATCCTGCCTTACGCCCGCCCCGATCCGGCGGGCGTTTTTCTTTGGCCTGGCCGGACTGGCGCTCGCCGCGACCGGCCTCTCGTCGGTGCAGGCCCAAGGCCAGAAGGGCTACCGTCCGCCGACGAGCTATTTGCAGCTCGGCAAACCGGATCAGGAGGAAGGCCGTCGGATCCTGGAGAGCTTCCGCGCAACGGGCTCGATGGGTATCGCGGGCGATTACTACCTGGCATTTGAGCTGCGGGTGATGCCCCGCCGCGGCGACGAGCACAGCTTTGCGGGCCAGATGTGGGGCAGCCGGAATTCCAACGGAGCCATTTCCCGGGTCACGCTCGCCACGGGCGCGGAGGAACGCCGGCTGCTCGTGCAGAATGGGCCGCAACCCGCGGTCTGGACCTCCCAGGGCAACGCCGGCGGCGCGGAGGTCGCCATGCTCGGGGTCTCGGCGCTGTTCACGCCGATCGCGGACACGGACCTCACGGCTTTCGATCTGCAGATGCCTTTCCTCTACTGGACGGATTTCAGCTACGAGGGCATCGCCCGGGTGCGCGATCGCCCGGCCTACCAGTTCCTGCTTTATCCGCCCGCCGATTTTCTCGCCAAGTATCCCGCGCTGACGGGGGTCCGCCTCTATCTGGACACCCAGTTCCGGCAGCCGGTCCAGAGCGAGCAGATCGGCGAGGGAGGAAAGCTGCTCAAGTCGATGATCGTGCAGGAACTGAAAAGAATCGGTGAGCAGTGGATCCCCAAGACGATCGACCTGCGCAACGAGACCACCCGCAACCGCACCCGCTTCGGCGTGCTGGGCGCGGCGCTCAACCAGAACTTCTCCGCCGGCCTGTTCGCGCCGGCGGCGCTCGCCACCGAGGCCCCGGCGCCCGCGGCGAGCTTGCTCGTTCCGGTCGGGCAATGAGCGACGCCGGCAAGCCGACGCGCGCCGTGGTCTTCGACCTCGACGGCACGCTGCTCGACAGCCTGCCGCTGGTGTTGCGGGCGTTCGCCCACGCGCTGGAGCCGTTCCGGCCGCGGCCGACGATGGAGATCTTCGCGCGGCTCGGCGGCCCGCCGAGCCGGGTGTTCCATACGCTGCTCGACAAGGCGGAGCACGTGCCCGCGGCGCTCGAACGGCTCGAGGCCTTCAACTGCGACAACGATCATCGGATCGAGCCTTTTGCCGGCATGGTTGCGATGCTTGCCCGGTTGCAGGCGCACGGGGTGCGGCTCGCGGTCTGGACCGGACGCGACCGGGGCACGACGGACGTGCTGATGCGGCTGCACCGGATGGAAAATTATTTTCACACCGTCCTCTGCGGCGACGATCTGCCGTCGCACAAACCGAACCCGGAAGGGCTTCGCGAAATCATCCAGCGTCTCGGCGTGGCGCCGGAGGAAACGCTCATGATCGGCGACGCCGACGTGGACGTGCTTGGTGGCGTAGCCTGCGCGGTCGACACGATCCTCATCCGTCATGGCCGCGAGGTGGACGCCGCCGTCGCCGCGCAAGCCTGGCGCACGGTCGCTTCGCCCGCCGAAGCCTACGAGCTGGTGCTGTCCCGCATTGCACCGGCGAAGAAAGAAGCCGGAAGGAAAGATTGAGGAAATCGGATCCGTGTTCCGAAGACTTCGGAGATTAGGCGCACGGAACACACGGAGTCCACAGAAGGAAAACTCCGGATTCCGTGTCATCCGTGTGTTCCGTGGGCCACTCGCCGGCGTTTTTCTTGCCGGTTCGTTTTCGCTAAACCGCTTTTTCCGTCGCCGGGTCGAAAAGATGCGCCCGGGCGAGGTCGAAGGCCACCTTGATGCGCTGGCCGGGCTCGAAGCGATGCGTCGCGCGGACGCGGGCGATGAAGGGCGTGGCGGACGCGGTGGTGAGATGGAGATAAGTCTCTGCGCCCATGAGCTCGGAGATTTCGATCTTCACGTCGGCGGTGAGCGCGGGATCGGGAGCGGAGGCGGCGAGCGTCAACGAGTCGTGGATGTCCTCAGGCCGGAGGCCGAGGATCACCGGACGGTCGACGTAAGCGGCGGCGCGAGCGGCGAGGGTGTCGTCGAGCGGAAGCGCCAGTGCCGAGGCGCTGCCGTCGGCTTCGGTGAAAACGAGCCGACCGTCGCGACGGTGGAGCGTGCCGCGAAAGAAATTCATCGGCGGACTGCCGATGAAGCCGGCGACGAAGAGATTGGCGGGCTGGTGGTAGAGCGTGAGCGGCTCGGCGACCTGCATGATGTCGCCGCCGCGCATGACGCAGATCCGGTCACCCATGGTCATCGCCTCGACCTGATCGTGCGTGACATAGATCATCGTCGCACCGAGCCGGGCGTGGAGCTTGGAAATTTCGGCCCGGGTCGTGGCGCGCATCTTGGCGTCGAGATTCGAGAGCGGCTCGTCGAAGAGAAACACCTTCGGCTGCCGCACGATCGCGCGTCCCACGGCCACGCGCTGGCGTTGCCCGCCGGACAGCGCCTTGGGCCGGCGCTGCAGGAAGTCCTCGAGCCCGAGCAGCGCCGCGGCCTCGCGCACGCGCGCGTCGATCTCGGCCCGTGGCATTTTTCGCAGCTTCAGGCCGAAGGCTAAATTTTCGTAAACCGTCATGTGCGGGTAGAGCGCGTAGTTCTGGAAAACCATCGCGATATCCCGGTCCTTGGGTGGCACGTCGTTCACCACGCGGCCGTCGATCGCGACCGTTCCGCCCGAGATCTCCTCCAGGCCCGCGATCATGCGCAGGGTGGTGGACTTGCCGCAGCCGGAAGGGCCCACCAGCACCATGAATTCGCGATCCTGGATCGTCAGGCCGATGCCATTCACCGCCTTCACGCCGGCGCCGTCTTTTTCGGGATAAACCTTGAGGAGGTTCTCGAGGACGACTTGGGCCATGGGGGAGGAAGCGGCGGGGAAAGCCGCGCTGAAAATCGGGCAAGGGAAAGGTGAGTCAACGCCAGACCCATTTTTCATTTGCCTGCGGGGCCCGGTAAGTGCCTGCTGCCACGAGTTCCACGCTTCTTTCCCATGTCCGGAAAAAAATCCCCCAGTTGGGCCCCGTTGACGTTCGATCTCACCCAGCCGCAGGCGGCCAAGATCGAAGCCGCGCGCCGATTGCTCGGGCTGGGCACGCAGAGCGAGGTGGTCCGGGCCGCGATCGGCCAGTTCGATTTTGCGGGCTACGAGGCCCGTCGTCCCGTGCATCGCCAGATCTCGGTGCGGCTCGCGCCCGAGATGCGGGAAAAGCTCCGGCAGTACGCCAAGCGCAAGAATGTCAGCATCGGCGAGCTCCTGCGCGTGGCGCTGGAAAAGCTCGTGACGACCAAGACCGCGGTCCGCAAAGCCGCCCGCGCGTCCCTGCGCCGCAAAAAGTAAAAGCGGGCAGGTCGGGGTGCCGGTATTCCTCCGATTCGGAGGATTACCACGAAATACACGAACGACACGAAATCCGATCCGTCGGAATGGCTGCCCACGGAACACACGGATGACACGGAAATCAGGCCTCTTCTTTCTGTGTATTCCGTGTGTTCCGTGGGCCATTTTCCGAAGGGCTGATTCATTTTCGTGTCGTTCGTGTTTTTCGTGGTGACCGGTTTGGTCGGATTGGCGCGGGCTTGCGTTTCCGTTTTCGCGCCGTTTGGGTGGGGGGACCTTTGTCCATGAGCCAATCTCCCGCGCCACTCTCATCCTGGGCCCGTAATGTTTCGCCTTCGCCGACGCTCGCCGTCGATGCCAAGGCCAAGGCACTGGCAGCCGCGGGCGAGGACGTCTGTGGGTTTGCGGCCGGTGAGCCCGACTTTGATACGCCGGAGCACATCAAGGAGGCGTGCATCGCCGCCCTGAAGAGCGGCAAGACCAAGTACGGCCCGACGCCCGGCATCGAGCCGCTCCGCGCCGCGGTCGCCGCGCGCTACCAGCCGGACTACGGCCTCAAGGTCGCCGCCTCCCAGGTGGTCGTGTCGCCCGGTGGAAAGTTTTCCTGCTATCTCGGCGTGCTCGCCACCTGCTCGCCCGGCGACGAGGTGATCGTGCCGGCGCCGTTCTGGGTCAGCTATCCGGAGATGGTGAAGCTGGCTGGCGCCGTGCCGAAGCTCGCGCTCGCGGACGACCGCACCGGTTTCAAGCTCACGCCCGCGCAGCTCGAGGCCGCGATCACGCCGCGCACCCGGCTGCTCATCCTCAATTCCCCGTCGAATCCGACCGGCGCCGTCTACACCCGCGCCGAGCTGGCCGCGCTCGTGGCGATCGCGGTGAAGCACAACCTCTA
>CALFNJ010000110.1 GCA_937902865.1 uncultured Opitutaceae bacterium | reverse complement strand
TGGCGCTTTCGGCGTGGCCGGACTTGTCCTCTGGCTGTGGGTCCTCCGCCATGTGCGCGCGCCCGCCGCGCCAGTGGCGGAACGCTGGTTCTGGCGCGGCTTCATCCCGGGCGCGATCCTGCTCAGCGTCGCCACGGCGTACTGGCGCGACCGCTGGGGCGTGGTGCATATCGGCCTGTCCGCCGTCGTGCTGATCGGACTCGCCTGGCTCGCCGCGCGCTGGGACGAGACGCCGTCCAGGATCCGCCGCCTCTGGGCGGCTGCGCTCGGTCTCGATGCCGCGTGCGGCCTCGCGCTTCATTTTTATCTCCAGCACACCCTGCGCGTTTCCGTCCAGGACCTTCCCGCGCTGCTGCACGGCCAGCCGGTCGAATTCAGCGCCGTCTCGAGCAAGAATCTGCTCCTGAAGCAAATCCTCGGTTACCGCTTCATCGGTGACGACGGCCCGCCGGCCGCGCTCATCCTGCCGCTGCTCGCCGTGCTGCTCATCCTCGCCATCCGGCAGCTTGCTGCCGTCGCCGCGCCGCGCTCCGCCTTTTCCTCCGCACATGCGCGCAGCTGAACCCACGCGCCGGATCGGTGCCTTCGTGGCGGGAATCGCGCTGGTCCTCGCGCTCGCGTGGCTCTGGCGCTGTCTTTGTCTGTATCCCGCGCACGGCTGGAACGAAATCCGGCTCGCCCCCACCTTCATGCTGGCCCACGGCCTTTCGCCCTATCCCGGGGAGAATGGCGGGCCGGCGACGACGTGGATCTACGGTCCCCTGCCCTTGCTGCTCCAGCTTCCCGCGGTACTCGCGTCCAGCGCGGCCGGCGCCCTGATGCTGTCAGGGATCCTCAATGCGGTCGTCACCGTCGTCGCCGTGAGCCTCGCAGTGATCGCCTTCTCCCGGCGCCAGGCGGAGGCCAGCCGGATGAAGATGAATGCCTTCGTCGGCGTCCTGCTTTGCCTCGCGCTCTGGCCGGTCACGGCCCTCGAGTTCACCCAGGCCGACAATGCCGCGGTCGCCGTCGGTCTCCTGTCCCTGGCCTGCCTCCCGGATTCCTCTCCCGGACGTCGCCGCCTGGCTGCGCTCGCCTGCGCCGCCGCGATGGCCTGCAAGCAGACGCTCCTCGGCCTCGCCCTTGCCGAATGCGTCTACCTCTTCCGTCGCGAAAACCTCGGCGCCGCCGTGCGGCATGGTCTCTGGATTTTCGTCCTGACCGTGCTGATCCTCGGCGGAACGGCGCTGGCCTGCGGAGCCTCCGGGTTCGGCTACACCCTGTTCTCGCTGCCCTCGCGGTTGCCGTGGGCCGCCTCGATCCCGGCCCGGCTCCGCGAATTCTGGCCGTATCTGGCCGTGCATCTCGGAATCCCGCTGGCCATCGCCTTGGGACTGGGCCGGAGCCTCTGGCGGAAGGACTCGCCCTGGCTGCTGCCGTTCTGCGCCTGGGCCGCTGCGCTGCCGCTCGATCTCGCCGCGCTGCTCAAGACGGGCGGCTCGGTCAACTCGCTGCACGGCTGGCTGCTGTTTCTTCCGCCCGCCGCGGCGATCGCCCTGGCGGGACAGACCAAGGTGGGCGGCCGCACGGTCCTGGCACTGGGGGCGACCGCGATTCTCGCCCTCCGGCTCTTCGTTTTCACGCCTCAGGTCTGGCGTCCGCTGCAGGGTCAGCTGCGCGAGGGCGCCTTTCTCGCCCAGAGCCTGCCCGGCGAAATCTATTTCCCGTGGCATCCCCTGCTGACCTTTTTCGCCGATCACCGCTTCGATCACGTTGAGGACGGCCTGTTCATCCGCCGAATGGCGGACGCCCCCGTGTCCGGCACAGCCCTGACGGCCCATCTGCCGCCACATTTTCATGCGGTGGCTTTTCTCCGCAGCGAGATGGACTGGGGAATTGCCCGCGAACTGATCCCGCGCGGCGCACAGCAGACCACCTTCGGCAACTGGACCGTCTATTCCTGGGCGCCGGAAGCACCGGCGTCCCAAAAGTAGAGACGAGCGGCGGCCGCTTCGGGATCGGGGGGCGATCTTCGGAATTTCACCACAGAGGCACAGAGACACGGAGCCCGATCTGATGGGAGTAAGGCGTTCCTCGCGGACGCCCTCCGGGATTCAGCATCGAATCGGGCGTCCGCAAGGAACGCCCCGACATTTTCAGAGATTTTCTCCGTGTCTCTGTGCCTCTGTGGTGAAATTCCGAAGATTGGTCCGAGCCAGGGAGATCGAGGGCTGACGGAGCCGAAGCGGACCGGCGGGCCGACCGTCCCTGCCCTGGCGATCGATTCCTGCCTTCCTGGGTTCCGGATTATCTGGTTTACCGGCTTCGCGTCGTAATTACGGTGAAGGGAATGCCTCCGGAGCCATCCGCGCCCGCCGTCGCTCTCGTCATCCCGGTGTTCAACGAGGAGGCGGTGCTGCCTGAGCTGATCGCGCGGCTGACCGCGATGTTCGACGCGCAGCCGGCGTACCGCTGGTCGGCAATCTTGGTCAACGATGGCAGCCGCGATCGCTCGGTGGAACTCATCCTGTCAGCACACGCCCGCGACCCGCGTTTCAAGCTGATCGAGCTTTCCCGCAACTTCGGCTTCCAGAGCGCGCTGACCGCCGGCGTGGCTGCGGCGACGGCCGCCGACGCGGTCGTGACGATGGACGCCGACCTGCAGGATCCTCCGGAAGTGATCCCCGCGCTGGTGGCGGCCTGGCGCGAAGGGGCGGATGTGGTGCGCGCCGTGCGGCGCACCCGCAGCGAGACCGGACTGCGCCGCCTGGCGTTCGATCTTTTCCATCGGATCTTCAGCGCGCTGAGCGCCTATCCGGTCGAGCCGAACTCCGGCACCTTCGGCCTGCTTGGCCGTGTCGCGGTCGATGCCTTCAATCAGCTGCCCGAGCGGCACCGGTTCTTTCCCGGCCTGCGGGCGTGGGTGGGCTTCAACCGCGTCGACGTGGCGTATGACCGGCAGGAGCGCGCCGCGGGCCAGCCGCAGCAGACCCTGCACCGTCTGATTCGCTACGCCGCGGACGGAATCTTCAGCTTTTCCTATCTGCCGCTGCGGGCTCTGACCGTGTTCGGCGCCTTCGTCGCCTGCATGGGTTTCGCCGCGGCGTTGTTTTTCATCCTCTGGCGCCTCACCGGCTCCGAACGCGCGCCCACCGGATTCACCACCGCGATCACCTTCGTGCTGTTCCTCGGCGGCGTGCAGTTGATCGGCATCGGCGTGCTGGGAGAATACCTCGGTCGCGTCTACGACGAGGTGAAGCAGCGGCCCAACTTCATCGTGAAAAAGAGGACCGGCCTTTGACCCGGCGCGCGCTCTCCTGGTTGGTCCTCGCGGCCCTGGCTGCGGCACTGGCCTGCGCGGGCTTCTGGCTGCTTTTCAGCACGTTTCAGGTTTATGACGACGAGGGGTATGTGCTCCTGTCGCTGCGGAATTTTTCTCTGCACGGCGGTCTCTACGACCGGGTCTACAGCCAGTACGGGCCCTTTATTTATCTGCTCTACGACGTCCTGCACCGGATCCTCGGCTTCGCCTTCACCAACACGAGCGGACGCTGGATCACGCTGGTGAACTGGCTGGGGACGGCGGCGGCCAGCGCGGCGCTGGTGGGCCGCCAGACGCGCTCCGTCCGGTGGGCCGCGTTCACGCTCGCCGGAGTCTTCACGTATCTCTGGGTGATGATCAACGAGCCGGTCCATCCCGGCGGCCTGCTCACGCTGCTGGTGGCGCTCGGCGCCTGGCTCGGCACGGAAGCCTGGACCACGGGAAAAATGAACCGCTTTGCCGCGCTGACCGCCGTGATCGGCGCGGCGCTCGCGCTGACCAAGATCAACGTCGGCCTGTTCTTCCTCGGCGCCGCCTTCGCCTGGCTGGCGCTCAACACCGCGGCCCCGCGGCCGGCGCGCGCGCTCACCTGGCTGGTGGCGCTCGGCGCCGCGGTTTTGCCGTTCGCGCTGATGCGCGCGCTGTTCGCCGAACCGTGGGTGCGGACCTTCGCCGTCGTCTTCGCGGCCGGCCTGCTCGCCCTGCTGCTCGCCGCCCGTGAAACCGCCCGGCCCGCCGTGGGCGCGCAGGCCTGGAAGTGGTTCGCCGGCTCGTTGCTCGGCGCGGGCGCCGTGATCGCCGGCGCCGCGCTGCTTCGCGGCACCAGCCTGCGCGGCCTCCTCGACGGCGTGGTGCTCGAGCCGATGAAGCATCCCGGCGTGTACTTCTTCCCGATGAACTGGCGGCCCGGCACGGCGCTGCTGGCGCTCGCGTCCGTCGCGCTCGCGGGCGCGGCGACGCGCGCCGGCTGGACGCGGCGTCCGGGGTTCCGCGGCTTCGTCGCCGTTGCGCGGCTCGCCGCCGGCGCGGTGTTTTTCTGCTGCCCCCTCCAGATCATCCCCACGAGCCTCGCCGCCTGGGGGATGTGCTACGGCGTCACCCTCGCCTGGCTGTTCGTGCTGCCGCTGCGCGACGACGACCGCGGCGCGCCGGCACGCGCCTGGGTCGCGCTGCTGCTGGTCTTCCAATCGCTGCATGCCTATCCCGTCGCGGGGAGCCAGGTCAACTGGGGCACCTTCCTTTGGATTCCCCTGCTGGCCCTCGGACTCTGGGATGCCGCGCCCGTCTGGCAGACCTGGGGCCTCGCGGCCAGCCGCGGCCTGCGGTTCGCCGGCGCGCTCGTGCTGATCGCGGTGACCGTGACGATGCCCGCCCAGCTCGCGCGAATCGGCTGGAGCCAGTACGCCCACAACCCGCCGCTCGGATTGCCCGGAGCGGAAAACCTCCGGCTCACCAGCGATATGGTCTACTCCACGCGGATCATGCGGGAGAATCTCCGGGCGCACGCCGACCTGCTCTTCAGTTTTCCCGGACTCTACAGCGCCAATCTCTGGACCGGCCTGCCCACTCCGACACTCATCAACGCCACGCACTGGTTTTCCCTGCTGCCGCCCGCGCGCCAGCAGGAAATCATCACCCGCCTCGAGGCGTCGCCCCGGTCCGCGCTGCTCGTGCAGCGTGACGTGCTCGATTATCTGGCGAAGACGGGATTCCACCCCGCAGGACCGCTGCACGACTGGCTGATGGCCAACTACGAAAAAGTCCTGGCGCTCGACGGCTACGAACTCTGGCTGCGGCACGGGCGCCAGGTCGCGCTGTTTTCCACCGGCCATCTCGCCGCCACCGCGCCTGACGCTCCCCATGAACTCGAGCTCACGCTCGCCCCGACCGCGGCGCCGGTCGCCCGCATCGAGCTCTGCGACTATTTCGCCCCGCGGCTTCCGCTGGCGGAAATCGCCGGCGCCGAACCCGAACTCTCGCTGCAACCGATCACTCCGGACGGCCGCCCGGCGGGCGCGCCGCAAGCGGCGCATTTTCCCGTGACCTTCACCGGACCGGTCCGGATGACCGTGCGCTATCGCGGCGTGAACACGCCGCTCGCGCGCAACCACGGTCTGGCGGTGCTGCGGGATGCCGCGGGGGCGATTGTGGCCGAGGCGCGATTGCTGGAGTGAAGGCGCGCGCGCGCGCGAAAGTAACAAGAGCCAAGTAACAAGTAACAAGTAACAAGAGAGTCCGCGCTTCGCGCCGCGTGGAAAATCTTTGGGGAGGCCTGAAAGACACGCCCGCTCCCACTTTGGCGTTTGGCCTCTGGCCTTTGGGATTTAGGATTTAGGGCGCCCGCCCTTGTTACTTGGTCCCTGGTACTTGTTACTTGCTCGTGGCGCGCCGCCGCGCCACGAGCAGCAGGCTGACTCCAAAAGGGAACGGCACGCGCACGGTCGCCAGGCCGACGAAGATCGCCTGCAGCATCCGATTGAGCCACGCGGGCGGCAGCTTGTCCTCGGTGCGGGCTTCGCCTCCGGTGGCCGGAGCGCCGCGGCGCGCGGTCAGGCGGCGCCATTTGCGCACGAGCCAGACCGCGGGATAGACGACGACGTTCGTGTAATTGAGATAGAGGACCTCCCACTGGGCGTCGGAAAAGAGCGCGCGCAGCTGCCCGCGGTCGTAGCGGCGATAGTGATGCAGCACTTCGTCCCAATCGCTCCAGAGCGCCATGCTCGCCGGCACGGTGATGACCGCGAGGCCTCCCGGTTTCAGGAGACGATGGAAGCCTTGCACGACCGCCGCGTCGTCCGGCACGTGTTCGAGCACATCCAGCGCGGTGACGTAATCCAGCGAGTTGTCAGGCAGCGGCACCTGGTCCCCGGCGAGGCTGAGAATCTGGTCCGGCCGGAACCGCGTGCGCAGCAGGCGCAGCGACTCCTCGTGGTCATCGAGCACGAGGACGCGGCAGAACGGCTCCATCTCCAGCGCGAACCGGCCCGTGCCGGCCCCGCAGTCGAGCAGAAGCTGCGTGGGTTGCGGTGGCCCGCTCCGCTGCAGCCAGCCGCGCACGATCTTCCGCTTGCCAGCGTAATACCAGTGGTCGCGCTCGACCGCATCGAGGTTGGCGTATTCGGCGGAATTCATCCGGAAGGCGACAAAGCATTGTTTTGGCCCCTTGCCATGTCCAAGGTGAAAACATGGCCGAGTCCGAGTCAGGCCGTCCCTTCCGAAAAGACCCGCGAGGCGACGCCGTGAGATTTATGTCCACTTCAGCCGCGCTTCGATCCTTGCTGTCCGCCGCCGCATGATGAATTCCGCCTGGCCGCCCTCGCGCACGCTGCCGTCGGCCCTGGTCACGAGCCTCGTGGCCCTGCTGCTCGCGGCGCAATGGTGGCTGGGGGTATCCGCGACCCGCGAGCTTGGCGTGACGACGGACGAGCTCGTCCATGTGACCGGCGGATTTTCCTATTGGAAATTCAACGACTACCGGCTGCAGCCCGAGAACGGCAACCTGCCGCAGCGTCTCGCCGGCCTGCCGTGGGTCCTGGCCGGCGCGCGGATGGACACCACCGGTCCCGATCCCCAGGCCTGGCCGGAATCCGACGTCTGGCACATCGGCCATGCGTTCTTTTTTGGCAGCGGCAACAACACCGATTACCTGCTGCTGCTTTCCCGCGCGGTCATGGCGCTGACCGGCACGGCGCTCGGCCTGCTGATCTTCGCCTGGTCGCGCGCGCTGTGGGGCGACGCCGGCGGATTGCTCTCGCTCGCGCTGTACGTGTTTTGCCCGAACTTCCTCGCGCACGCGCCGCTCGCCACCTCCGACGTCACCATGACGCTCTGCCTGCTCGCAGCCTGCGGCGCGTTCTGGCGGCAGACCCGGATCCTCGACGGCCGGTCGCTCGCGGCGAGCGTCGGAGTGACCGCGCTGGCGACCGTGGCGAAATTCTCCTTCGGACTGCTGCTTCCGATCTTCGCCCTCATCGCAGTCGTGCGCCTCGCTTCGAGCGAGCCGCTCCTCGTGCAGTTCGGCCGCCGCCGCGAACTGCGGACCTGGCGGGAAAAACTGGTCGCCATCCTCGCCTCCGGGGTGGTGCATGGAATCGCCGCCTGGATCGCGATCTGGGCGTGCTTCGGCTTCCGCTTTTCGGCGGTCGGCCCCGGCATGCCGCCGCAGACGGATTTCTTCTGGCCATGGTCGGTCGTGCTGCCCGCGCAGGGATTCTGGCGCGGTTTCCTGCTGTTCTCCCACGACTGGCGGCTCCTGCCGGACGCCTTCCTCGACGGTTTCGGGACCGTGCTGCACGCCTCGGCGGAGCGCGGCGCGTTTCTCAACGGGGAATATTCGAACACGGGTTGGGCGTCGTTTTTTCCCTATTCGTTTCTCGTCAAG
>CALFNJ010000109.1 GCA_937902865.1 uncultured Opitutaceae bacterium | reverse complement strand
GCATGTCGGTCTCGACCTGGTCGTTCCGGCTGCGCGCGGTGTGGTGCTTCGCGGCGGCGGGCACGCTCTTGGTGAGCGCCTGCTCGATGTTCATGTGAACGTCTTCCAGCTGCGTGCTCCAGGTGAACTTGCCCGCGTTGATGTCGGCGAGGACGGCGTCGAGCCCCGCGTGGATGGCGTCGCGTTCCCTGGCCGTGATGAGGCCCACATGCGCGAGCATGGCCGAGTGGGCCTTGCTGCCGGCGATGTCAAAGGGCGCGAGGCGGCGGTCGAACGAGACGGACTCGCTGAACTGCAGCATCAACTCCGCGGGCCCCGCACTGAAGCGGCCGCCCCATGTCGCTTGGGTCTTCTTCTTGGCCATGGCGGGGCTCATGACGCCCCACCCCCGCGGCCCGCGCAACGCGAAAAGGACCAATGGCCGGATCAGTTTAGTTCAAATCTCTGTGTCCGCTGTGCCTCCGCGTGAAACGGATCGGAAGGTTCGCACAGAGGCGCGGAGCCACAGAGAGCGATTCTACATTTCTTGAGTGAATTCCGCCAACGGGCCACGCCTAAACATAACCCCGCTGCTGCATAGCATCGGTCACATCGGCGAGAGCAAAATCCAGATCCTCTTCCTTTTCGATTTCGCGACCCTCCACCCAGCACAAATACATGCCGCCCGCCATGACCACATTATCGATCCTTTTCCCGCTACGGAGAGTTAGAGTCACGAGAGTAGCCCCGTAAGAGTGCTCTCCCATCTGCATCACCTTTTCCTCCACGTCCGGAGGCAATCTCAGGAGCTCGCTCATTTGTCGGCACACCGCTTCACGTTGTGAAACTTAGCATTACAAGAATTCCGTAAATCAGCCATAGAACGCATTCCATTTAGCATCCGGATTAAAAGCCCTTCACGTCCACCGGGATCCCGCAGGAGCTGCAATAATGGATCTTGTAGCAGCGCCCGCTCTTCAGGCGATCGAGTTTGCCGCAGGTGGGACAACTCGGGATGGACGGATCGAATCCCAATTGCCCACATTGTGGACAGTACGACCCAAAATTCAGCTCGAGCTTTTCGTCGCACGCGGGACACATGGGCTTCGGGTACCACAGGACGCTGACCGCCTGCACCAGGATCGCGGCAAACAACGGCAGCATGCCATACTCGGGGTGCGCGGAAAAAGCGAAGAGCCCAATCGGCAGGACCACGACGAAAATCACCACCCAGCCGATCCACCAGCGACGCATCCATCGCCGGTAGTGCGCAGCGGCTGAGGCAAATCGGCGGGTGAACTCATTGAGCTCGGTCGCGGAGTAATCGGAAACCTTCAGCGATCGTGATGTTGATTTGCGGTCATCATCCATAACGTGAGCGAGCGAGGTGGTTCACCACGGTCTACAGCGGAGATCGGCTGCACTACGGAGCATGGCTTGGAACTATCACGCGCAGCTGCGCAGCAGCATGAGATTCATGGCCATACCACCAAAACCCAAAAGGCCGATTTCAACGCGAAATCGCTTCAGGGCCGACACCGCGACGACTTTTTGGGGATCGAGCGGCGAGTACCGAATTTTGATCTGGTCGCCGACCAGCGCCGGACCGAGAGCGAGCCTTTTGTCGTCAAGAACGATCCTCTCACCCGCGACGGTGGCATAGCGGACGGTTGGATGCATCGGCGCTGTCACGGTGCCGTCCCCCGCGGAGTAAGCCGGACCAATTGCAATGACCTCGGCGTTTGCGCGGCCCCAGTGGCGAGTCCGCAGCAAACGGATCGCCACGGAACCAAGGCACGCCGAGATCAACGCCAGCGGAAAGATCAGCGCAGGCTCGTCCATGTCTGTTCCATTTCCCCCTGACTCGCGAAATGATCGTCGACGACTCTGGCCAAGGGCCCAGGCCGTTTATGGTTAGTTTCGTCCACAGTCGCCACCGATCTAACCATAAACGGCCCGACCCCTTGGCGTTCAATCCTACTGGCGAGCTTCACAATCCGGTCCAGCTTGAGGCGGATCAGTTCGAACCTATCCCGGGCGAGCCGCCGCGCCTGAATCTCGACGAGCTCGTCCTGCTCCGTCTGAAAATAGAGCTCAAACTCATCCCCTTCCTGTTTCTGATCGTAGAGCACCCAGGCCCCCGTCCGCATGCGCGCGGGCGGATCGAGCGGCTCGAAGCGCCAGTTTTGACCGAAATCCGTGTTCAATCTGATCCCCTCCCAGGCCGGATGCTCCGCCACAACTTTTCGCAGAAATACCTGCATCGCGCTGAGGTCGTATTTGCGGCGGACGAGGGCTTCGATCCGATCGGCACGCTCCTGCGCGACGCGGGAAACGCAACCGCCGGAAAAAATTACCAGGAACAGGCAAAGAATGGGGCGCATTGCTGGAAAATCGAGCGGCTCACCGGCCTCGGATCAGATTGCACGGGACAAGCGCCAGCAGGCGACTTGGGCTAGACCTTCAAGGTGCTCCACGGTCGATGACGGCCATGGGCGTTGACGATGGGTTCGAGCGCTTTTTCGCCTTTCGCTCGTAGATGATCAGCCCGACAAACCCCGCGGTTATGATGATGCTGACCAAGATCCAGATGCCGACTTCCATCCAAAACAAGGTGGGATTGGCCTGTTTCAGACTTTGTCCAATCCATTCTCCATCGAGAGCCACCCAGCCAACTCCCACCCGAAAGGTATTCACCCAGCCAGAAATCGTCAGAACCGCTAACACGTAAAAAACCTGGGTTTTGGCCTGTTGCTGTTTGGTGGAAGGAGCACTCATGGCTGGGTGAAGCGCGGGTCGTAAAGGAGTCGCGCCGTTTATGGTTGGTTTTCCATTTCGGGTCGAGACCTCACGCACCTTCGGTTGGAGGTTGAAGCCTGGCTGACACACCCCGAACCTCTCGATCCTGCTATGGGCGTTCGTCGGCTGACGTATTTTCTCCTTCTCCTGCTCGGCGGTCTTTCGCCCCGGCTCCGCGCGGAAGAGGCGCCGCTGTCCCGCTACGCCACGGTCTCGGTCGAGACGGCGAAGACCTCGATCTATATTGGCACGGTCACACTCCCGGCGCCGGTGTTCGTCCGCCAGGGGATCACCTACTCGACGACGTATGCGGCGAAGGTCTTCCCGTATTTCTTCTACAACGAGAAGGGCAGCCTCTCGATCGACGTGCCGGATGCGGATCTCCGCAAACTCGAGCGCGGCGAGGTGATCGACTTCACCGGGGAGGCCAAGACCACCGGCGGCGAGGAGCGGCATGTCGAGGGCCGGGCGCAGCCGACGGATGCCAACAGCGGCAAGCTCAAGGTCCGGGTCTTCGTCTCCAAGAAGATCCAGCTGATCTTCAACACGACCTATCACTTCCTGCCCGAGCCCGGGCCTTAAACCATCGGAGTTCACCACAGAGGCACCGAGCCACAGAGAGGAGTCGGATCAATCCAATCTCCGTGGCTCCGTGCCTCTGTGGTGAAATGCCTTATTTCGCCCAGTGGAAGATCACCGGTTTTTCGACCGAGGGATCCAGGCTCAGGTGCACCGGACAGTTGTGCGCGGCGTGCTCGAGGAGCTTCGCGGTGGCCTCGGTCTTCGGGATCGGGAGCCAGATTTGCGTCGCCAGGCGCGCGAGGCGGCGCGGGCCGTAGGGTGACATCTCCTTCGTCACCTCGTACTTCAGGCCTTTCAGCTCGATACCGTGCTTGCGCGCGACGATCGCCATCGTCGTCGCGATGCAGGTCGCGAGCGCCGTCGCCACCAAGTCGGTCGGCGAGAACGCCTCGCCCCGGCCCTGGTTGTCCTTCGGCGCATCCGTCACGAGGACGTTGCCCGAGGGTCCATGGGTGGACGTGCAGTGCAGCTCGCCTTGGTATTCGCCGGTGATCTTGACCATGCGGGCCACTCTCGGCGAAGCGCCGCGCGGCGCAACCGTCAAAAAAACGAACCGAGCCGAAGACTGAATAAAAAATAAAAAAGCAGGGACGCGCGGCCTGCGGCCCCGGTTTGGTTGAGTCCGCGTTTGGAAGCGGACAGAGCCGAACCGGACGGGCGGGCCGCCCGTCCCTACCTTTCAATCCGGGATCGAATCACCACAAAGGCACAAAAGCACAAAGGAGATCTCAATCTGCCATCAGGGATCGACCTCTGCGTTTCTGCGCCTCTGCGCGAGCTCCGGTTTTTCCCGCTCAGACGCGGCGGCCGCTGAAGAGCGAGACGATGAAGAGCACCAGGAAGATCAGGAAGCAGACCTTCGCGATCATGGCAGCAGTGCCGGCGATGACGCCGAAACCGAGCACGCCCGCGACCAGTGCAATCAGGAGGAAGGTAATGGAATAGCTTAGCATGGGAGGAGTGGGTTGAGGTTGTTGTGGTTGTGAGTGAATTGAGGGTGCGGGACGGAATTAATAATTCCCGGCCCGCCCAAAGCGGATCGATCAGGACCGCCGGCCACGCAGGAGGCCGGCCGCGCCGATGATGGTCGCAGCCACGCCGCCGATGAGCAGCCAGATGGTCTTGTCGGTGGGAGAACCGGTGAACATGCGCGAGAAGCTCGAACCGATGGAGTCCGAGGCGTTCGCGCCGTAAATGAGGAGGACGATACCTCCGACCAGCAGCACGAGTGAGACAGGTTTGTTCATGATGATTGATTGTCGTGGTTGATTGAGAGGGTGCGTGCGATCGGAGGCGTCAGCCCGAGGGCAAAGCTCAGGGCTTCACCGTCATGTCGTTGCGGACGGACTTCACGCCGCGGACATCGCTCGCGAGCTTCGTGACGAGGGACTTCTCGGCGTCCGAGCCCGCTTCACCGGTGATGCTCACCACGCCATCGCGCGTATCGACCTTCGTCTTGATCGCGCTCGTCGAGCGGTGCGCGACGAGCTCGTACTTCACCTGCGAGGTGATCGAGGCGTCGTCGATGGCCTCGCCCATCGTGCGATCGGTGGACGTGGCCGCCGGCGTCTTGATCATGATCTCGTTGTGCACGGCCTTCACGTTATCGATATCCTTCACGTAAGCCTCGGTGAGGTCCTTCTGCGCGCGGGTGTCGGCGGTGCCGGTGAGGGTCACGATGCCGTCCTTCACGTCGACCTTCGTCGTCGCGGCGCTGACGTTCGCCTTCATCAGGAGGCGGCTGCGGGCCTTGAGGGCGATCCAGGCGTCGGAGTGCTCCGGCGCGGTCGCCTTGACCTCGATCTGATTGTTCACGGCGACGACCCCGGGCAGGTTCTTCACCGTGTCCTCGGCGAGGTCCTTGTCATCCTTGTCCTGGACCGTGCCAGTGAGCGTGACGACCCCGTTGTCGGATTTCACCTTCACGTGATCCTCGAGGATGGTGCGATAGTTGTAGGACGAGCGGGCCGCGTCCTCGATCTTGCTGTCGGTCGAGGCGGCGTAGGTCGCGGCCGGGAGGGCCGCGCAGAGCAGACAAACGAGTAGGGTTTTCGTTTTCATATGGGCGTATGAGTTGGTCGCCGCGCCAGACCCCGCCGGCTCCCGGTCGTTCCGCGCGGGGGCGGGATTGCTCAGCCACAGGCACTTTCACTTCTCGGCGCGCGCGAACCTTCCCGCTTTTTCCGGGTCAGTGACGCGCATCCCGGTGAAGGGCCGCCTTTGTTTTTTCCGAAAACGCTTCTCGATCTTTCGTTTTCCGCGGAACCCTCGCTCCGCCTGCTATCCCGCGCGTCCCATCACCTGATCTCGGCCCATGTCTCGCCGGCCTCAGCCGTCTCCGGCCTTTTGCTTCTGCCCATGGGCCTCCTGTCGTGGATTCCAGAGACCTGGAAGCAGGCGGTCATCCGCTGGCGCTGGCAGCTGAGCGGTCGCGGCATTCGCCTCGCCGCTCATACGCGCGTCGATCGCAGCACGCAGCTCGAGCGCGCGATCGAGCTGAAGACCGGCGCCGCGATCTTCGGCTCGCAGGTGGGCCAGCGCTCTTACTTCGGCGAGCACACCCTCGTCATCCACGCGGAGATCGGCTCCTACTGCTCCATCGCGCCGCACGTGATCATCGGCGGCGGCGTGCACCCGGTCGACCGCGTCAGCACCTCGCCCTTCACCTACGGCTCGGATTCGCACATGGCGCTCTGCTCCCTCTCGCCGCCGCCGGATTTCGTGGAGAATCCGAAAACCTTCCTCGGTCACGACGTCTGGATCGGCTATGCCGCGGTCGTCCTGCCGGGAGTGAAGGTCGGCCATGGCGCGATCGTCGCCGCCGGGGCAGTGGTCAGCCGGGATGTTCCGCCCTACGCCGTCGTCACCGGCGTGCCCGCGCGCGTGCAGCGGTTCCGTTTCTCCCCCGAGGAAATCGCCTGGCTGCTCCAGGCCCAGTGGTGGCACTGGCCGGACGCGAAGCTCCAGCAGTGGCTCCCGTATTTTTCCGATCCGGCGCAGCTGCGCCGCGCGATGGCGGGTGATCCGGATTCCAATCCGCCGTTTCCGCCGCACCCGCCGACGCCGTTCCCGTCCCCGCATCGCGACCGCGAACCAGTGCCCGTCCCGCCGGGCTAGTCCCCGGAATTTTCACCACAAAGGCACGAAGACACAAAGAAAGCCTCCGAATAGCGGCATCCCTTGGGACGCCCTTCTGCGTTCTGTGGGTAGGGCGCGTTATCCCTAACGCGCCGGTTCCGCTCCGTCGGGCCATCAAGGCGGACGATACGTTCGGCGCGTTAGGGATAACGCGCCCTACCCTGCGATCGCTTCCGCTCGGGTCGGCGCGAGGGAAACGCGGGGGCGCCGGTCCCCGCGCAGGTCGATCACGAGATTGCCGCCGCTGATTTCCTGCGCGAAGTGCCGGCCGCGGAGCGCGTCGTAGAGCGTTTCGGAACAGCCAGGCGCGATGCGGTCATGGAGCTCGATGACGAGCACGTCCACCGCGTCGAGCCAGTCGGGATGCCCGCGCAAAATTTCTGCTTCCGCGCCTTCCACGTCCATCTTGAGGAGATCGACGCGGTTGCAGCCGAGCTTCGCCATCAATTGCGGCACCGTGAACGCCGGGATGTCCTCGCCCTCCCCAGCCGTTCCCGCGCGCTCGCCCATGCGGAACGCGTTCGCGTCGTCGTCGGGATTCGCGATGCGCACCGTGCCGGCGTGGGACCAGACCGCCCCCTGGAGCGCGGTCACGCTCGGCCAGGGCGCGAGGTTCCGCTGCAGCAGCGCGAAATTCTGGGAGGACGGCTCGAGCGCGAGGATGCGCGCCTTGGGCCAGCGGGAGGCGAAGCAGACGGACGCATAGCCGACGTTCGCGCCGAGATCGAGGATGTGCGCCGGGGCGAAATCATCGACGGGCAGATCATATTGCCCGGCCATGAAAACTTCGGAAAACGTGGCGACGTCCGACGTGCCGGTGCGCACCCAGATCGGGCGGCCGACGCGCGGCAGCTCCACCGCGAGGGTGGCGCCGGCGGCGGCGTGGAGGCGGCCGGCCTGGAGGCCGGAGCGGAGGCCGAAGCGGTTGATGTAACGCAGCGTGTGTTTGAGCGAGGTGAGGTTCATGGCGGGCAGTTGGAAGCGGGGTCCGGGCTGGACTCCCAGGGAGGAAATTCCTGCAGCGCGGCGGCGCGGACCACGCGGCGCCGCGGCCAGTGCCGGACCGTCGCGCGGCCCGTCGCCAGCCGCCAGCCGAGGCGCGGCAGCCACCAGCGGTCGCCGGAAAACGGAACGCACGAGCGGCCAATGCCGCGCTCCGCGAGCTGGCGGTCGATGCGGTCCAACGTCTCGAGATAGCTCGTGTAGAACGGCGCGGCCGCCGGCGGATTGTAACCGCAGACCAGCTGGATCCAGCGCGGATGGAAGATTCGGAACGAATGAAAATGATACAGCACCGGCCGATGATCGCCGCCGGCCTGCGCCTGATAGTAGTCAACGTTCCACGGCCCGAGCATCTCCGCCGGTCGCGTCGTCACGTGCACGAGCTCGCCATAGGTCTCCGGCCAGATGTCGAGGTACTTCTGGTCGCCGTAGACCTGTCCGCGTTGCTCCGGCGACGTGGTGCAGCTGGCCAGGCACTGCTCCTGCCAGCGCCGCCTCACCTCGGAGCTCCGCGAGCTGCGGCCCATCGTGAGAAATTGCACGCAGAAATGTCCAAACTCCGCCGCCATTCCCTCCCGCTCCGGGGGAAAACCATGGGGCGTGATCAGGATTTCGCTCCCCGACGCCTCGAGCTCGCGCAGCACCTCGCCCGGGTTGCGGAAGAAAAACACGTCGGCGTCGACGTACGTCACGCGCGACACCGCGGCATCGCGCGCGAAGACGAAATCGAAGGTGAACGGCGTCAGGGTGTAGATGTATTCCGGCCAGCTCCGGTTTCGCTTCGCCGCGAGCAGCTCCGCAGTCTCGAGCGCCCACAGCGGCAACACCGCCATCTGCGGCAGCTGGAGCTGGCCGAGCTGCCGCTCCACGGTCTCGTCGAGCGCGATCACCCAGAGGAACGAGCCCGGCTGGTGCCGCTGCAGCGATTCCTGCAGGGCGAGCCCTTGCAGCAGGAAGTGATGATCGAAGCATGTGACATAGTGCTCCGTCACCGCCGAGCTCGAGGTCGCCGAGGATTCCAAACTCATAGCGCCAGCCTTCCGCTCTCGCTCTCACCATCCTGATACGGCGGCCGCCGTGAGGCGGCCATTCTGGCGCTGGGCTTCTCGTCTCTGGGCCTTTCCCTTTCCCGGCGCATGAAAAACAATCCGAGAAAATCCGCGAACGGCGGCGCGTCATCGAGCGCCGGAAATGTCGCCACCAGTTCATAGTCCGGCGCGAGCTGCCCGATCAGCCAGCTGCGGCTGAAGAAGCGGCAGGGGTACGACGCGGGGTAAATCGATGCCGGCACCTGCTGCAGCGTGATGCGGTCGCGGTCGTCGCGGGTGAAACCCGTGCGATCGATCAGGATATGCCCGATGCCCGATTCCGAGATTTCCCGGAGGATCGCACCGGGGTCCCGCAGATAGCCGAGCACGCTCGACAGCAGCACGACATTCGGCCGCACGGCGACGATGCCTTCGACCAGCGTTTCGTGAAAACTCAGTCGCTGATCCTGGAAATGTTCGCGCCCGCAGTGGACGAAGTGCGCTTGCTCGACCACGCCCCAGGCCACGTCAGCGATGCCATCGAACCACCGGCGGTGCTGGAGATAGGTGCTGCCGAGCGAGCCGCCGAAATCCAGCACGCGCAGGCTGCCGCCCGTCACCGCCGCGACGTGCAGGAGCGACGCCAGGGCCGGCCAGGAGTATTCCATCTCCGGAAAGACCACGGAATCGCGCTCGAAGGCGCCTTGGCCCGCGCGCACCCGCAGCTGGCTCTCCTTGATCCGCGCGAGGATCTCCGGGGCATCATAGCCGGCACAGCGGGACTCCACCTCGCTCCACGATGAATAGTCGCCCGACCAGCCCGGCACACCGGTGCGCTGCTGCCGGTACCACCGGCCGACGAGGGGCGGACAAAGGTCGTGAATGAGACGATGCATGCATGCGCGCTTCCTCCCCGAGGCGCGCTGCCTGACCGACCACGCGAAGCTCAAAAGGTTCGCGGGGCGATTCCCGTCTGCTCCATGGGAATTATCACCAGGCCGACCCGGAAGTATTGGCCGCAAAAAGGCGCACACGACGCAAAAAACGATCCCTCGTCTTTGGGTCATTTTGCGCCTTTTCGCGGCCATCCTCCATCTGCCGAGGTGGAGCGCGTTGTCCCTAACGCGCTGGGGACGTTGCCAACTTGAAACACGGGCGGAGCACTCAACGCGTTAGAGACAACGCGTTCCACCTCACGCAGCGGGCGGCCGCCCGTCCCTTTGTTTGTGTCTTTGCGGTGAAAATTACAGTGCGGTTATTTAGCGGAACCGCATGCGCCAAACTGCATCTATGGCGCGCCAGAACCACTTTGGCTCATGCGTAGCATTTTTTCTTTTTCCTCCCTTCCGGGGCTGTCGTCCCTGTCGCTCAGCCTCGCCCTGCTCCTCCTTGCTGCTCATGCCGTCCGCGCCCAAAGCGCGCCCACGCCGAGCCCGGTTCAACCGGTCGCTCCCGCCGTGCCCGCCGGCCCGCCGACCGGCGCCAGCAGCGAGGAGGTCGCGACGGACTGGAAGTTCGTCACGCGGCTGTCCGCCGTGGCCACCTACGACGACAACATCTTCATCCAGCCGAATAATCCCGAGGACGATTACATCCTCCACGTCGCCCCGAGCCTCGGCTTCGGCATCGGCGCCTTCCGCAGCGAGTTCGCGCCGCTCTCACCCACCCCGCATTTTCTCGCCCGCACCGGCGAGGAGGATCTGCCGCGCAAGGATTTCGCCTTCATCGGCTACACGCCGGAGGGCGTGTTCTTCGCCGACCACGGCGGTGAGAATGCGCTGAACCACGACGCGCGCCTCGCCGCGCGGCGTGAGGAGGAGCTCTGGAATCTGCAGGGCGAGCTGCGCTTCCAGAGCATCGAGGACACCGACATCGATGTCGGCCAGCGCCTGCGCCAGAAGTACTACACCGCGAGCGCCGCGGGCGAACACGCCCTGACCGGCAAGATCACGGGCGGAGCGAAGCTCTACGGCTACCGGTCCGAATACGCGACGGGCTTTTCCTCCACCGACATGCGCGCCACGGCCTACGTGGACTACCAGATCGCGCCCAAGACCAGCGTCGGCATCGCCGGCGTGCTCGGCTATCTCAACGCGGACAGCGGCGGCAACCAGATGTACCAGCAACCATTGCTGCAGCTGAAGTACCAGCCCACCGCGAAGATCACGTTCACCGGCCAGGCCGGCGAGGAGTTCCGGCAGTTCGAGAGCAACGTGCCGAACCGCTCGCAGTTCGTCTTCGCGGCGAACGGCAGCTACGATGCCAGCGACAGCACCGCGTTCACCCTTTCCGCCCGGCGCGAAACCCAGAGTTCCGCCCAGTACGCCGGGGAAAACATCATCCAGTCCCTCTACCAGGCCGGCGTCCGCCAGCGCTTCCTCCAGCGCCTCTACGTCTCCGTCAACGGCGGCTTCGTCCACAACCAGTACGAGAACAACCGCGCCGTCGCCACCGTGCTGCGCCGCGATGACTACACCTTCGGCCGCGTCGCCCTGACCGGCGACCTCACCGCCCGGGGCTCCCTTGAATTGTCCTATGAATACCGCAACAACGACTCATCCATCTCCACGTTCGGCTTCACCGAAAACCTCGCCAGCCTGGGTGTGTCGTTCCTTTTCTGACGCCAACGCCCGCTCCTTCCGCGTCGCCGCCGCCGTGAGGCGGGTGGGTTCGGCTCTCGCCGGCTCCTTGGCGCTCGTCCTGTGCGTCCTCACCCTCAGTCCCCTCCACGCGGCCTCCGCCGCCCCCTCGTCCCTGCTCAACAACAAGGAGAAGGAGGCCATCAAGCCGGCCCAGATCAGCAACGACTACCGCATCATGCCGGCGGACATCCTCGACATCACCGTCTTCCAGGAGGCGGACCTGAAGTCGACGCTCCGCGTTTCCAACGAGGGCACGATCGCGTTCCCCCTGATCGGCGTCGTGCCGGTCGGCGGCCTCACCCCGCAGGAAGCGGCGCAGGCCGTCAGCGGCCAGCTCGCCAAAGGCTACCTCGTGAATCCGCAGGTGAGCGTCACCGTGATGGAATTTTCCAAGCGACGCTTCACCGTCCTCGGCGAGGTGCAGAAACCCGGCTCGTACGACATGCCCGACCAGCAGGGCGTCACCGTGCTGCAGGCGATCGGCATGGCCGGCGGCTACACCCGCATCGCCAATCCGGGCAAGGTCACGCTCATGCGCCGCGTGGAGGGTCAGCAAAAAACCTTCGACCTGAACGCCAAGCGCATGGCCAGTGGCAGCGGTGAGTCCGCCTTCGCCGTGTTGCCCGGCGACGTCATCACGGTCGCTGAGAGCAGGTTCTAAGCTTCGGATCTCGATCCCGAGCACCCGGAAGTCTCGCGCAGAGGCGCGGAGGCGCAGAGGTCGATCGGGGTTCGATGTAGGGGCGTCCCTTGGGACGCCCGTGCGCCTGAAGGTGGGGCGCGTTATCCCTAACGCGCCGAAAGTATCGTCCGCGTCCCACCGACTGAATGAGCGAAACGGCGCGTTAGGGATAACATGCCCCACCCTCAATCCGTTCCTCCGCCCCCTTCGCTCCGTTCCCCTGCCATCAAATGTCTGAGCACGTCCGACCTCTGCGCCTCTGCGCGAGAGGTTTCAGGTTTTCGGTCTTAGTCTCCGGTCTTCCCGCTCACGCCATCGAGGGCGGCAGCTCTCGCGCGCTCGAGGCATATTCCGCGCGAGGAGCGTAGCGGCGGTAAAGTTCCAGCACCGCGGCGTTCTTCTCGACGATGTCGAACTGTGTCTCCGCGATGACGCGGTGGTTCGGCACACTGCCGTCGTCGAGACGATCGCGCCAGGCCGTGATGCCGCGCGCGAAGCCTTCCACGTCGCCCGGCGGCGCCTTCCACGCGTGCGAGAGCGAGCGCGCGAGGAGATCCGTGATCCCGGGCGCGTCGCTCAGGATCATCGGCAGGTCCGCCGCCAGCGCTTCCAGCGCGGCCAGCGAGAAGCCTTCGTAGCGCGAGGTCAGAATGAAGCCGTCGAC
>CALFNJ010000108.1 GCA_937902865.1 uncultured Opitutaceae bacterium | reverse complement strand
CCGATCTGTTCTCTGCGCTTCTGCGCCTCTGCGCGAGACCGGTTTGGAATTCCCACCTTTCCTGATTCCCACATTCCAGGAACGTCTCCCGCCTTACCCGCTATCTCGCGCCGAAGCGGTCCAGGCGTTCCGCGACGTCCATTTTCAGGCGCTCGATATGGATCAGCGTGAAGTCGATGACCGAAAGGCGCTCGTGCTCGATCAACGGCGAGAGGTCCATCGCCCAGGTGATCGCTGCCATGCCGTCCGTCTCGTGCGAGGCGTGGAAAGTCGCGTGCGCGGCCCGGCGGCCCAGCGTGGCCAGGTCGTAGCGCTTGCCGCCGCTGATTTGCGAGTCGAACGCCTTCAGCAGTTCGGCGGCGAGCGCGGGATTCCGGCCGGCATCGAGCGCGACCTTGTCGAAGTCGATCAGCCAGTCGAGGTCGCGCCAGACTTCGACGCCCAGCACCCGCCGCGGCCGCTGCTCCTCCGGCAGCGCGCGCAGCGCTTCCAGGCTGCGCATCAGCACGGCGATGTGGGTGTCGTGTTTGTCCGCCGGATTGTGCAGGTAAACCGTCGTTTCCGGACGGCAGCAGGCGGCGATCGTACCGAGGTCGGCCTGCACGCCGGCATCGCGGGTTTTCTTCACGGCGGCGCTGGGATGCGCGAGCTGGAGCTGCAGGTTGTAATTTCCGAGCTGGGCGGCACGGCGCTGTTCGTCGCGGCGCACCGCACGCATGCCGGCATCATCCATCTTGGCATAGCGGCCCGCCCGCGGGGAACCCGCGCCATCGGTCACCACCACGCCGGTGAAAAATTTTTTCTCCGGCTGCTCACGGCATTCGTCGATCGCGGACTGCGCCATGATCTCGATGTCGTCCGCATGCGCCGCGATGCAGAGGTGCGTCGTCCGCGCCAGCGCGGCCTCGGGCGGCAGGCCGGAGGGCGAGAAAACATCAGCTTCGGAGCGGGAGAACTTCATTAAGAACGGTCACCATCCAATCCCGTTCCGACCGAAAAGGACACGCCAAATCAGCGGCGGACCATTACGGCCCCGTTAAAAAAGTTTCGCCGGATAAACCCCGGCCCGCACGAGCTCCGCCAGTGCCGCCTGCACGCGGGGTTTGTCGTCGCGATAGGTCACGCCGAACCACGTGCCAGCCGCCGGCAGCACGCGGACCGCCGCCTCGCGGCGCGCGATCATGCCCGAGACCGCGGCAGGCAGATAGAATTCGGCCTTCGGATCGCTCCCACGCTCCCGCAGAAAGGCCCGCAGCTGGGCGTCGAGCGGCGGAAAGAGTCCCGCGGTGAAGCCCCAGCAGTTCATCGAAACGGTTTCCTGCCCGGAGAATTTCCGGTTCGGCCCCACGTCGGTCGGCGTGATGCCGGTTTCCTCCGTGACCGAGAGCAGAAAGCCCGCGTCATCCGCCCGACAGATCCCGCGGGAAACCGCGCCGTGCTCCGACAGCGTCCGGTCGAGACGAAACCCGGCGAGGGCGAACTGGTTGCCGCGCGCTTCCATCAGAAAAGCGTGCAGCTGGCGGAAGGAGTCTGCGCCGTAGAAGTCGTCGGCGTTGATCACCGCGAAATTCTCCCGCAGCGCCTCCCGCGCGCACCAGACCGCGTGACCGGTGCCCCACGGCTTTTCGCGTCCGGCGGGCGGCGGCGCGTCGTCCGGAAGCCGGCGGATTTCCTGAAAGGCGTAGTCCACCTTCACCTGGCCGGCATAGCGCACGCCGATCTTCGCGCGGAAGATCTCCTCAAAATCCGGCCGGATCACGAACACCACCCGCCCGAAGCCGGCGCGGAGCGCATCGAACACCGCGTAGTCGAGCATCAGCTCACCCGAGGGACCGACGGGATCGATCTGCTTCAGTCCGCCGTAACGCGAACCCATGCCGGCGGCGAGGACCAGGAGTGCGGGAGCCATGTATGACCAAGCAGAAGCGCCGAAGGGTTGTGGCGCAAGGAGCGAGCGGAGCAGCGGTGGTGGTGCTGGCTTAGAAGGATTGAAGGTAGGGACGGGCGGCCCGCCCGGCCGGTTGGAGCTCGTCGACCTTTAAAGCCCTTCCCAAATATACGGCCACGCTTCCGCATTCGGAATCAGCCGCGCCCGCACTGGGTTTTGCCGAATGTACTCTGTCGTGGTCTGAAGCAATTCAGCATTGCGGACGCGATGCTCAAAAAAGTCCTTCTGCCACCTAAGCCCGTG
Organism: uncultured Opitutaceae bacterium; assembly: GCA_937902865.1. GTDB lineage: Bacteria > Verrucomicrobiota > Verrucomicrobiia > Opitutales > Opitutaceae > CAIUWA01. Next base: position 513 of record CALFNJ010000108.1, on the reverse strand, counting down.
CTGTCGCGCCAGGTATCCTTTCCAGAGGCGAATCGTGATCACCAGCTTCGCTGACGGCGGAAAGGTAACCAGCATATGGAGATGATCCGGCATGAGCAGCAGGAGCCGCACAAACCATTGGGCCTCGTGCTGACGGCGAGTGACCGAATCGAATATTTGTACAGCGACGGATGGATGGCAGAGCTGATTTCTTCCGCGAGCCGCGCAGCAGATCGTAATAAAATAAGGAGAGCCGGTCTCAACCCATGATGGCACGCAATGGGGAAGGCTTTGGCGTTTGGGAAAGGGTTCGGCTTCCGAACGACGATCACGCATGCGTTGGAGGAAACGCTATCAATAGCTGAACTCTTACAGTCACGCTCGACTCGAGCCGGACGGGCGGGCCGCCCGTCCCTACCTTTCGATCATGCATCTCTTCCGTGAAACATCAGCATCGCTGCCTGGGTTTGACCGGCCGCGAATTTGAGCCCCAACTGGATTTTCGTTTTTTGCTCCACCCCCCGTTCTCCCATG
>CALFNJ010000107.1 GCA_937902865.1 uncultured Opitutaceae bacterium | reverse complement strand
ACCTGCTTCGTCAAGGCGGTCACCGGCAAGACGCTGCTTTCCATCGCCTGCGCCCTGCACCAGACGCATGACGACCATTCGCGCTATGACGGCGTGTCGATTTCCCGCCCGGTGATCGCGGTCGGCAAGGAAATGGGATTCCTGCCCGGCACGCTCGAGGAGAAGATGCGTCCCTGGCTGCAGCCTTACTACGATGCGCTCGAGGTGCTGATTCCCTCGAAGCCGCCGAAGGAGCCGCAGTTTGCCACCAAGAAAGTTTCAAAGAAGAAGCACAAGAAGCATGAGGAGCGGATGACGGCGGCGATGAACGCGCCCCAGCCGAGCCATGCGAGCCAGAGCGGCGGTCACGGACCCAATACCCCCGTCAAACCCTATGAGCGGCTGCTCAAGAGCGGACTGGTCGAGATCGAGGCACTCGCCTTCATCCGGGGACGTTCCATTGCGCGCCGGTTTTTCATTCTCGATGAAGCGCAGCAGCTCACGCCGCACGAGGTGAAGACGGTGATCACCCGCATCGCGGAAGGGTCAAAGATCGTGCTCATCGGCGATCCGGCGCAGATCGACAATCCCTACGTCGACGCGCGCAGCAACGGGCTCGTCTATTGCCACAATCGCATGAAGGGCCAGTCCATCGCCGCGCACGTGAAGCTGGTGAAGGGCGAGCGCTCGCGCCTCGCCGAGCTCGCGGCGGATCTGCTCTGATCCGAGGTGGAACGCGTGTCCCCAACGCGTTTTCAGCTCCGTCTGCGCTTGAAGCGGGCAACGTCCAAAACGCGTTAGAGACAACGCGTTCCACCTTGCTCAGCGGCTCGGCTGCTTTTTCAGCGGGCTCGGTTCGCCCGCGCGGCGCGCGGCGAATTCCATCACGGCGGCGAAAAGTCCGGTGAAGAACAGGTCGCTCAGCAGCGTGTTGCGGAAAAAGAGGATCGTGGGCGGAAATTCCGGACGTCCCACCGTCAGGGCCTGCCACCAGCCGGCCGTGGTCTGCGCATAATGCGGATCGTGCCGCCAGGCATCGGTGTTCGTGATCAGATAGAACAGCAGCGAAGCTCCCAGCGCGCCGCAGAACAGGGTGAGCCAGTTCCGGCGGCTCGCGACCATCCGCCCGATCGGAAGGGCGAGGGCGAAGCAGAGCAGGCGGACAATCACGCTTTGCCAGCTCCAGGTCTCGTGAAAGACGGAGGCGTAGTAGTAGTCCAGATAGAGGTCGGACAACGTCAGGGCCGCGAACGGCACCAGCCAAAGCCGCTTGTCGCGGAAATACACCGCGCCGCAGAACGTCAGCGCCATCAGCGGAGCGAAATTCCCCAGCATGGGCTGATGAATCGCGAGCATTCGCCATGAGGCGGCGAGCACGATGAGGGCGATGGCGACAGGCATGAACGGCACGATGTAGTCCGATCAGGGCGATGGACAGAAGTTTTTGCCGGAAACCGGAAGGGTGTTCACCGGTAATCCGCCCCCGAAAAGAAGCGATCGGGATTGATTCGGAAGCCAGAAAACCAGGAAGAGAATTCCGACTCCCGATTCCTCGTTTCCCGGCTTCCGAGTTAAATCAAACGTCAGCTCTCCGCGGCACGGGCCAGCAGCCAGAGCAGATCGGACAGGCGATTGGTGAATTGCCGCACTTCGGGGCGGACCTGACGGCCGTGCGCCGGCAGTGCGCTCAGCCGACGCTCGGCGTTCCGCGCCGCTACCCGGGCCTGCTCGAAGGCGAGGGAGCGGGAGTTCGCGCCGGGAGTCGCCCAGCCGTCGAACGGCAGCTTCCGGCTTTCCAGCTCGGCCAGCGCGTCATCGAGGCGCTGCACATCGGCGGCGGTGATCCTCGCCAGCTTGGATTCGAGATAACGGCCGACATCGGCTTCCGCGCAGGCGACTTCGCCCATCAGGGCGACGAGGTTCTGCTGAATACCAAGCAGCAGTGCGACTACCGTGGCATCGGTATTCGCCAGCCGGGCGGCGCCCAGCGCGACGTTGACGGCGTCGAACGCTCCCACCGCCTCGATCTGCGGATGATCCTTTGGAACTCGCTGCCCGTAGAGCAGGCTCGTCGTGCCGTCGTCACCTTTGCGTGTCGCGATGGAAGCCATGCTCCGGTTTATGCGCCGCGAGTTTTTTCCGGCAATGCCGGAGTGAAACGGAATGAGACATACCGTTCGATCTTCGAGCCGTCTCGCATAGAGGCGCGGAGGCGCAGAGATCAGAGGAGGGAGTCGGTTTTCTCTGCGCCTTTGCGCCTCTGCGCGAGACTTCCGACGGATTGAAATCCGAACGGGAAAATCAGGCGATTCGCTTCGCAGCGGCTTGGGCGCGCAGGCAGAGCTCGGCGGCCTTGAAGGCGTGCTCCTGGGTCATAGCCTTCTCGGTGCCGTTGAGGCAGTCGAGGATGAGCTGGCCGAAGAAGCGGAAACCGACCTGTCCGGTGACGTTGACGTGCCGTTCGCCCTTTTCGTCGACGATGTACACGTGATCGCCGGTTGCCTCGCGGCCGACGTCGACGTACTTGCGCAGCTCGATGTAGCCCTTGGTGCCGAGAATGATCGTGCGGCCATCACCCCAGGTGCTGAGGCCGCTGGGCGTGAACCAGTCCACGCGGATGTAGTTCGACGCACCGTTGTTGCCGATCAGGGAGGCTTCGCCGAAGTCTTCCAACTCGGGCTTGTCCGGGTTCGCGTAGTTCGCCACGGCCGCGTGGGCGACGGTGGCGTCGGTCGCGCCGGAGAAAGTCAGGAACTGCTCGAACTGGTGGCTGCCGATGTCGCAGAGGATGCCGCCATATTTGGCGCGCTCGAAGAACCACGCGGGACGGCCGGCCTTGCCGAGCCGGTGCGGCCCGAGGCCGAGCACCTGCAGCACGCGCCCGATCGCGCCGCCCTGGACGAGATCAGTGGCGTACATCGCCGACTCCACGTGAAGGCGTTCGCTATAATAAACCGCGTACTTGCGCTTGGTGCGGGCGACCACGGCGCGCGCCTGCGCGAGCTGCTCGAGAGTCGTGAGCGGGGCCTTGTCGGTGAAGTAGTGCTTGCCCGCTTCGAGCACGCGCGTGCCGAGCGCGGCGCGGTCGCAGGGCACGGCGGCGGCGGCGACGAGTTGGACGGAGGAGTCCGCGAGGATTTCATCCAGCGAACGGGCCACTTGGACGTGCGGAAACTTGGCGCGGAAGTCCTCGACCTTTTTCGGATCCGGGTCGTACACCCACTTCAGTCCGGCTCCGGCCTCGATGAGACCGTTGCACTGGCCAAAGATGTGGCCGTGGTCGAGGTGGGCGGCGGCGAAGGTGAACTCGCCCGGCTTGACCACCGGGCTGGGCTTGCCCTGGGGGGCGTAATTCATGCCGTCAGATTTCTGGCTCATGCGAAAAAAGGAGGAGGAGGGGTGGGGTGGAGAATGAGCGCAGGACGAAATCCCCGGGCTTCCGTTGCGGAAGATCGGACTATTTCGCGTCCTTGGCCGCTTCCCGGGTTTCCTTGGCGAGCGCCTTGATCGCGTCGTCGACCGCCGTCCGGGATTTCTTGTCCATCCGTTCGATGAACAGCACGCCGTTGAGGTGATCGACTTCGTGCTGGACGCAGCGGGCGAGAAGGCCGTCGCACTCCATGACGTGCGGCACTCCGCGCTCATCCTGAAATTTCACCGTGATCGCGTCCGGCCGGATGACATCGCCGCGGATATCGGGAAACGACAGGCAGCCTTCCTCGTAGGCGAGATCCGGCGTGCGGGGCGTGGCCGTCACCACCGGATTGGCGAGGACCATCGGCATGATGAGGTCGAGCGGCGGACGGGCGCCGTCGAGCTTCCAGTTGAAATCGGATTTGGCCTCGCGCAGGTCCATCACGCACAACATCACCGCCCGCCCCACCTGCTGCGCCGCGAGGCCGATGCCGCCGGCGGCATGCATCGTCTCGATCATCTCCCCGGCGAACTGCTGCAGGGCCGCGTCGAAGGCGGTGACTTTCGCCCCTTTTTTTCGGAGGATGGGTTGGTTGTAGTGAACAATTGGCAGCGCCATCGGTCGGTAAAAGTGGAACGTGTGATTGCCTCCACTCCTCGGCAACTGAATACTTCAAATCAGGAATGAGCGACTCCTCCCCAGACCGGAAGGGCTTCACGCTTCGCGTCTTCGCTTGGCTGGCGGCCGGCATCATCCTCGTGGCGGCGGCGTGGTCGCTCCCGGTCAATCTCAAGTCGATCTCCCCGGCGCTGTTGCGCGCGGCGGGCGAGGGCACGTCATCGGTCGCGGGTTACGGCAAGGATTTGGTGGATTACGAAAAGCTCGGACCGGCCGAACTGGTGCTGACGGCGGCCCAGGCGGTGAAGGATCCGCGGACGCAAGCGCTCAAGGAAGCGGTCGATCGCCTGGCGGCGCACCAGCCGGAGCTGGTGGCGTGGGGCGGCTACGATCCTTTCCTCGATCCGCTGTTCAACTTGAAGGAGAGCAAGGGCCGCGCGGCGAGCACGCCCGTGATGACATTTTTCCTGCCGGAGAAAGCCCGCGACACGCTGCGCGGCTATCTCGCCAACTCGCGCTCGCTTGGCGTCCAGGCGCTGCTGAAGACCCGCGATCTCACCGTCACGGGGCGCTTCGTTCCCGCGACGCGGCCCGGCGGCCAGCCGCTCGACGCGGTGATCCTCCTCTCGGCGCTGCTGTACCAGGGCGAGCATCTGTCGGCATCGCTGCAACGCGAGCTCCGCGGCCTGGCGGACACCGCGGTGAGCCAGAAGGCGCTCGGCGACCTGGAGGGCTTCTATCTCGATCTGCTTTCGCTGAGCCAGCGGCTCGACTGGGTGCAGCTCTGCGAGCTGCTGCGCCGCACGGAGGACAGCAAGACGGTCGGCGAGTATGCGCACCTGGCGCGCGTCGCGCCCGATCAGGTTCCTCTCATCTACACCGCGGCGCTGTTCTCGAATTCGGCGGACCGCGTCGCCACCTATCTCATCCAATTCGGCAAGGCCGGCATCGAGGACCTGCGCCTGGCGCTGACGGAGGGCCAGGGCGCGGTGCGCCTGTTGCTGCTGCGCCAGGTGCCGGTCAGCCGCACTCCGGCGCCGCGGATTGGCGCCGCGGCGGAATTCGGGCTGCTGCATCCGAAGATCGCGCTCGTGGTCAAGTGGCTGGGCTTTCTGCTGGGAGCCTTTTGCCTGTTGCGCGGTCTGGATGGGACGTTGTTTTCCACGTCGACCCGTGAAACCGGCTCTGCGCTGCGGCATCTGCAGAGCGGGGTACTCGCCCTGCTCGTGGCCGGACTCCTGGTGCTGGCCACCGAACCTTTTCTGCTGAAGGCTGCGCCGGCCTCCGAATTCAAGCTCCGGCTCGTGCTGCCGGTGCTGGCCACCAATTCCGCTCCGCCTGCTTCCCCCTCCGCCAAAACTCCTCTTACCATGGAAACTTCCACCCTGCTCTCCATCGGCCTTTTCGCCGTTCTCCAGGTTTCGACGTACCTGCTCTGCCTGGTCAAAATCCGCGAGGTGGCGCACGCCGCGGTGCCGCCCCTCGTCAAACTCAAGCTGATGGAAAACGAGGAGAACCTCTTCGACAGCGGCCTCTACGTCGGCATCGCCGGCACCGCCAGCGCGCTCGTGCTCCAGGTGCTCCACATCATCCCCGGCGACCTGCTCGCCGCCTATTCCTCCAATCTCTTCGGCATCATCTGCGTCGCGCTGGTGAAGATCCGCCACGTCCGCCCGTACAAGCGCACGCTCATCCTCCAGAGCCAGGCCACCGCGGCGCCCGCCGCTGTGATGACGGCATGAGGATGTGATATCTGGAACTCAGGAACTCATGAACGGAAATTTCGGCAGGTTCTCCACCAGCACTCAGGCGCGTTCGTGATTTCCTGAGTTCCAGATAGAAACTGCCTTTTTCCGCCGGCCGCCTGCGCCCCACGCCATGAACAAGACCCTGCTGCTCATCATCTGCGATTTTCTGCTGCTCAACCTCCTCGCGCTCACCCGCTGGGAGGAAGCCACGCCGACGCAGGCGAAG
>CALFNJ010000106.1 GCA_937902865.1 uncultured Opitutaceae bacterium | reverse complement strand
CCGTTCACCGAGGTTGAGGCCGCCCACCACACGTGCTGCTGGCGCTGGCGCGACCTGCCCTCGGCCCCCGCCTCCTCTTCCTGATCCCTCATGGCCGATCTGCTCGAAGTCCGCGATTTGCGCATGCACTTCCCCGTGCGGGGCGGCGTGCTCATGCGCGCCAAGGCCTGGAATCGCGCGGTGGATGGCGTGACCTTGAGCGTCCGCCCCGGCGAAACCGTCGGGCTCGTGGGAGAATCCGGCTGCGGCAAATCGACCTTGGGCCGCTGCATCGTCCGTCTCCTTGACGCGACCTCCGGCCAAGTGACGTTCGAGGGGAAAGATCTCACCGACCTCGGCCGCGGCCAGCTTCGTCCGATCCGCCGTCACCTGCAGATGATTTTCCAGGATCCGGTCGAATCGCTCAACTCGCGCCACACGGTCGGCCAGATTCTCGCCGAGCCTTTCGTGATTCACGGCATCGGAGACCCCGCCTGGCGACGGCAGCGCGTGGCGGAATTGCTGACGCGGGTCGGGCTGCCCGCCGCGGCCGCGGAACGCTACCCTTTCGAATTCTCCGGCGGCCAGCGTCAGCGGATCGGCATTGCCCGCGCGCTCGCGGTCGAGCCGAAGCTGATCGTCTGCGACGAGCCCGTCTCGGCGCTCGATGTCTCGATCCAGAGCCAGATCCTCAATCTGCTCGTGGATCTGCAGCGCGAACTCGGCCTCAGCTACCTCTTCATCGCCCACAATCTCGCGGTCGTGAAATACATCTCGGACCGCATCGCCATCATGTACCTCGGTCGGATCGTCGAGTTTGCCGATGCGGAGGCGATCCACGAGCACCCGCGCCATCCCTACACCAAGGCCCTCCTGTCGGCCGTCCTGCCGCCCGACCCCCGGCACAATCGCCAGCGGATCGTGCTCAAAGGCGACGTTCCTTCCTCGATCCATCCGCCCGGCGGCTGTCCGTTTCACACCCGCTGCCCCTATGCGACGGATCGCTGCAAAGTCGACGTACCTCAACTCCGCACCGCGGCGCCGGGCCACGAGGTCTCCTGTCATTACGACCTCTAGGAGAGGCCAATTTTTTTGGGAAGCGGACGAACTCGCACTTGACGCGAGCTTCCAAAAACCAACTATCCGCCCCTCAGCGCTTCGCCCTCATCGTCTATCGGTTAGGACGTGAGATTCTCAATCTTAAAAGCGGGGTTCGACTCCCCGTGGGGGCGCCACTCTCAGGAAGGGCCGTTCAACTCGAACGGCCCTTCTTCTTTTCCAGGCTGCCGTACGGCTGGAAGGACGCAAAAACCCACCGCTTGCGCTTCCGCGCCCCGTCGCCGTCTCCAGATCGACAGTTCGTTTCCGTTCCTGATTTCCTGAGTTCCAGATAAACAAAATCTCCCTCTCCGCTCCTTTCCTTCATCCCCGCGTGAGATAGTCCGCGCTGCTCAGCAACGCGAAGATCGCCAGCCAGAGGAAGCCCGCCGCGGCGAAGAGTCGCACGACCCCCGATTGGACCCGCAGGCGCATGAAGAACCAGAAGATCAGCCCCATCTTCACCGCCGCCAGCGCCAGCGCCGCGCTCGTGCCGATCGCCCCATGGAGGTAGCGCGAAAGCACCGCGCTTGTCGCCAGCACCGCCAGCAGGGCGGCGAACACCATCGCCAGTTTGCCGTCGGACAGGTCCGCGCGCGCACCCTCATCTTGGCGGCGCGGCGATGGATCCGGCGTTGGTGTGGGCGGAGTCATTTTACTTTCAGCGGACGAGATAAAGCAGCGGATAGAGAAATACCCAGATGCAGTCCACGAAGTGCCAGTACAGGCTGGTGATCTCGATCGGGGCCACCATCGCCTCGGTCGGACGGGGAGCCCGCGCCCGGTTGAACAGCCACGTCATCACCCCGAGCCCGATCAGCAGGTGGATCGCGTGCAGTCCAGTCAGCGCGAAATAGAGCACGAAAAACAGCTGCATCGGTGCCGGCGCCCCACCTTCGGGATGAAAGTCAAAACCCGGCACCAGATGCTCGACGAATTTCTGGTGATACTCGTACCCCTTGAAGCCGAGGAACAGCACCCCGAGCACGCCCGTGATCGCCAGGCAGGCGCGCAACCGCCCTCGCCGGCCCGCCTTCGCCGCGTTGTCCGCCAGCGCCATCGTCAGGCTGCTCGTCAGCAGCACCACCGTGTTCGTCGTGCCGATCGCGAAGTCCAGCCGTCGGCTCGCATCGACGAACGCGTCGGGATACGACGCGCGATACACCGCGTAGCATGCGAACATCCCGCCGAAGAACAGGATCTCCGTCGCCAGGAAGGTCCACATGCCGAGATGCTGCGCCCCCGATCGCTGGACCGGATCGACGTAGGGCGAAACTTCCGCGGGTGCGTTCATTGTTCAATCAGCCCAGATCACTTTCGCCTTCATCGTCATGACCATGACGCCGGCTCGGGATAGGCGTAGGCTTCCTGCGTCACGGTCGGAATCTCC
>CALFNJ010000105.1 GCA_937902865.1 uncultured Opitutaceae bacterium | reverse complement strand
TGGGAGACCGGCGGCAAGACGCCCCAGCGCACGTGGTTCGTCAACGCCGACGGCACCGGCCTGCGCCCGCTGTATCCGGAAGCGCCCTACGACTGGGTCACGCACGAGGCGGTGATCACGCAGGATGAAGTCGCGATCGCGATGCTCTATCTGCGCACCCCGCTCGGCGGCAACGGCCGCCGCGGTGGCGCCGCTGCCGTCAACGGTGCGGCCCCCGCCAACGGTGCCGCGGCCGCGGCCAAAACCGGCAAGAACGGCCCGCCGCAGGCGGCGACCGCGCCCGACAACGCCGAGCTGCAGGCGCAGACCGGCATGGACGGACATCCGACCGGCGTCGGCATCGTCAACCTCCGCACGCGCGAAATGCGCATCGTCGGCCAGGTGCCGCTCGGCGATCCGGGCCGCTCGATCTGGCACGTCAACGGTTCCCCCGACGGCCGCTGGGCCGTGGCCGACGACTTCCAGTACCGTCTCTGGCTGATCGACCGCCATTCCGGCGAGATGAAGCTGCTGGCCGACATGGGCCACGTGACGACCGCCGCGGATCACATCCACCCGACCTTCAACGCCGACAGCACGAAGATCGAGATCCAGTCCGCGATGCTCTCCCAGGACAAACGCTCGCTGAACATCGTCGTCGTGCCGGTCCCGCAATCCTGGCTCGACCGGAAGTACCCGAAGACGTTCTGACGCGAACGCGCGCCACGCGCTTCCCTTCCTTCACACGAAAGGCGGGCCTCCGGGCCCGCCTTTTTATTCAAGCCATTCGGAAAGTTTCACACAGAGGACACGGAGCACGCAGAGAAATCCAACCGGTTTGGTCTCTGCGTGCTCCGTGTCCTCTGTGTGAAACCGGATCGATTTGATTGCCGAGGTCGGATGGGCGACCAGACCGCCCCGCTTCGTTCAGTTCCAGGTGAAGCGAGTTGAGGTCAGCGCGCTTGAGCCGCGACCGACGACAAAAGCCGGGCAGCGTGGATCAACGCGTTGGGTCAACGCGCCTCCCCTTCGGTCTTCCGCCGCTCGAGCCAGCCCCAGAGCGTCATTGCGCGGATCGAGGCGTCGGGGCGCGGGAAGGCGAGGCTCGCAAGATAGCCCGCGCCGAAGAGCACGAAATTCGCCGTCACTCCGATCATCACGCCCGCCCAGGGAAAATGGAAGCGACCCAGGTCGATCACCCGGCTGCCGGCCGCCGTGACGGTGGCATAGGTCGTGAACACCAGCGCGGCGAGAATGCCGACCACCGCGCCGTGGCGGTTCGCCCGCGGGGTCAGGAAGGCCAGCGCGAAAAGACCGGCGAGTCCGCCCGCGACGATCGAAGTCGCCGTGAAATAGAACGACAGCACGCGCTCGGATTTCCAGGCGATGATCACCGCGATCAAAATCGCCAGAGTGCCGAAAACCGCGATCAGGCACTTCCCCACCCACAGTCGGCGCGCATCCGGAGCCTGCGGGCGCAGCCGCCGATAGAAGTCCTCGACGCCCACCACGGCGATGCAGTTGAGATCGGACGAGAGCATCGCCATTGCGGCGGAAAAGAGCGAGGCCATGAACAAGCCGGCGAGGCCCGCCGGGACTTTCGTGCCGAGGAAATACGGGAAGACCTTGTCGGCCTTGTCGATGAACGCCGGCAGCGTCTCGCCGGACAGCTGGTAGTACGCCCAGGTGAGAGTCCCGATGAGCATGAACAGCGTCCAGACCGGCAGGCAGAGCAGCACGCCGAAGCCGACCCCCTTGAGCGCCTCGCGGTCGGTGCGAGCCACCAGGTAGCGCTGCACCAGCACCTGGTCGGCCGTGTAACGCTGCAGGTACCAGAAGAAGCCGTAGATCAGCATCACCCAGGCGCTGTTCTTGCTCGCGAGATCGAAGTCGAGGCTGCCGAGGCTGAACTTGTGGTGCTCATTCGCGAGGTGGAAGGCCGCGGTCAGGCCGCCGGGCATCGCGTGCCAGAGGCAGCCGAGCACCACGAAGAGGCCGATGCATTTCACAAAACCCTGGATCACGTCGGTCCAGATCACCGCCTCCAGCCCACCGATCACGGTATAGTAGATCGTGACCGCACCCGTCCCGAGCATGACGAAATAGATGTTCCAGCCGGTCATGCCCGCCACGACCAGCGAGGTCGTGTAGAAGACGAAACCCATCTTCGTGAAATGCCCGATCGCGAACGCAAACGCGCTGTAGGCACGCACGCCGTAGCCGAAGCGCCGCTCGAAATACTCGTAGACGCTCATCCGCACCACCCGGCGGTAGAAGGGAATGATCACCGCGCCGGCGAGGAGGAGCACGACGATCACCATGATGCCCGGGACGAGTTCCACCCAGTTGCCGGCGTAGGCCGAGCCGGGATAGGCGATGAACGTGATGCTGGTGATGAGCGCCGCGTAGATGGAAACACCCATCGCCCAGTGCGGGATCGAGCGTTTCGCGACGAAGTACGTCTCGGTATTCGTCTGCCGCCGCGCAAAAAACCGGCCGACCAGCAGCATGGCCGCCATGTAGACGACGATGATGACGAGATCGAGCTGGCGCAGGATCATGCGGACGCGACCCAGTCCGAAGTTTCCAGCGCCGCCAGCTCGCCGGCGAGGGCGGAGATCGCCGCGGCGTCGAGGGCCTGCAACGGCGGCAGCATGGCGGGAATGCCGATGCCCTGGAGATGCAGCGCAGCCTTCATCGCCGCGAGCGACTGCCCAAGGGATCGGCCGCGCTGCAGCACCCCGGCCAGCGCGATCGGAAAC
>CALFNJ010000104.1 GCA_937902865.1 uncultured Opitutaceae bacterium | reverse complement strand
GACAGCGAGATGAACCGCGGCAGCACGTTCCGGATCCACCTGCCCGCGGGCAATGCCAAGGCGGAGGAGATCCCCGTCAGCACCGGCACCGGTACGGTCGCGCCGTTCGGCGGCGGCGAACTCATCCTCATTGTCGATGACGAGGAAGTGATCCTCGATATCTCCCGCAAGACGCTGGAAAAGCGCGGCTACCGGGTGCTCACCGCGCAGGAGGGCGCCACGGCCGTGGCACTCTACGCGCAGCATCGCGGAGAGATCGCCGCCGTGCTGACCGACATGATGATGCCGGTGATGGACGGGCTCAGCACCCTGCGCGCCCTTCGTCGCATCAATCCCGACGTGAAGGTGATCGCGGCCAGCGGCTTGGCCTCGAACATGAATCCCGCGAAAGTCTCGGACGCCGGCATCCGGTATTTCCTGAACAAGCCCTACCGCGCCGAAACGCTGCTCAAGACGTTGCGCGAGGCGATCGACAGCCGCGAACCGCACACGGCGAACTAAAAGCCACACCGGTGGCCAGGAGTGCACGGTTCGAGGTGGAACGCGTTGACCCAACGCGTTGAGCAGCGCCGACAACGTGAAGACGCCGAAGCACGAACCGCATCGAACAACGCGTTGGGGTCAACGCGTTCCACCTTGAACAGAGCCGTAGCGCACGGGCGGCCGCCCGTCCCTACCCTTCAGGACGGCGTCCGCCCTGGGACTTGTCACGTGGCACCTGTCACTTGCGCGTGGGAGTCCGCGCGCAGGCGCGCCTCAGGCCCGCAACTTGCCCGCCGCCTGCTCGCTGAGGAAGCTCGCGTAGGTCTTCGCCACGCCTTCGCGCAGGCCGATCTTCGCTTTCCAGCCGAGGTTGGTGAGGCGCGAAACGTCCATCAGCTTTCGCGGCGTGCCATCGGGTTTCGAGGCATCCCAGGCGATGCGGCCCTTGAAACCTGTCACCTCGGCCACGCATTCGGTCAGCTCCTTGATCGTAACGTCCGTGCCCGTGCCGACATTGATCCAGTCCGGCGGATTCGGCAGCTGAACGAGAAACGCGCAGGCGTCGGCCAAGTCGTCCACGTGCAGGAACTCGCGCATCGGCTTGCCCGTGCCCCAGGCGACGACCTCCGGGCGGCCCGCTTCCTTCGCCTCGTGGAACTTGCGGATGAGCGCAGGCAGCACGTGGGAATTCTGCAGGTGATAGTTGTCACCCGGACCATAGAGATTGGTCGGCATCGCGGAATGGAACAGCACGCCATGCTGCTTGCGATAGAACTGGGCGAGCTTCAGGCCGGTGATCTTCGCGATCGCGTAGGCCTCGTTCGTCGGCTCGAGCGGTCCCGTCAGGAGGGAATCCTCGGGCATCGGCTGCGGCGCATGCTTCGGGTAGATGCACGAGCTGCCCAGGAAAAGGAGCCGTGAGACCTTGTGGCGGAAGGCGCCGTGGATGGTGTTCGCAGCGATCGCGAGATTATCGAAGAGGAACTCCGCCGGATAGGTGTTGTTGGCGTGGATCCCGCCGACTTTGGCGGCGGCGATGATGGCGACATCGGGCTTTTCCGCCCCGTAGAACGCCTCGACCGCAGCCTGCGAGGTGAGGTCGAGCTCCTTGCGCGTGCGCAGCAGGAGCTGCACGCCCGGCTCGGATTGGAAGCGGCGGACCAGCGCGGATCCGACCATACCCTGATGTCCTGCGATGAAGAGTTTCATGGAAAAGATGCGCGCACGAAATCCGGGAATGCCCGCGAGGCAAAATCAACGAGCGATTTTTTCCCGCGAGCGCGGCCGCCGGCGCGGCACGGTCATCACGTCTTCGGCAGACGGCTGACCTGCAGTTCGTGCTTCGCGAGATCGAGGTCGTGGTCGACCATGATCTTCACGAGATCCTTGAAGCGCACCTTCGGCTGCCAGCCCAGCTGCTTCTTGGCCTTGGCCGGGTCGCCGATCAGCAGCTCCACCTCGGCGGGGCGCTCGTAGCGCTGGTCGTACTTCACATACTTCTCCCAATCGAGTCCGAGGTAGCCGAACGTTTCCTGGCAGAACTCCTTCACGCTGTGGGTCTCGTTCGTCGCGACCACATAGTCGTCCGGTTTGTCCTGCTGCAGCATGAGCCACATCATCTCGACGTATTCCTTCGCGTAGCCCCAGTCGCGCTGGGCGTCGAGGTTGCCGAGGTAGAGCGACTGCTGCAGGCCCACCTTGATGCGGGTGGCGGCGCGGGTGATCTTGCGCGTGACGAAGGTTTCGCCGCGGCGGGGACTCTCGTGGTTGAACAGGATGCCGTTGCTCGCGTGGAGATTGTAGCTCTCCCGGTAATTCACCGTGAGCCAGTAGGCATAGACCTTGGCGCAGCCGTAGGGCGAACGCGGCCAGAACGGAGTCTTCTCGGTCTGGGGCACCTCCTGCACCTTGCCGAACATCTCGGACGACGAGGCTTGGTAAAACCGGCACTTCTTCACCAGCCCGGCCTCACGAATCGCCTCGAGGATGCGCACCGCGCCGACGCCGTCGACGTCGCCGGTGTATTCCGGAATGTCGAAGGACACGCGGACGTGCGACTGCGCGCCCAGATTGTAAATTTCGTCCGGCTGGAGCTGGTAAAGGAGCTTCACCATCTGGACGGAGTCCGCGAGGTCGCCGTAATGGAGGTGCAGCTTCACGCCGTTGACGTGCGGATCCCGGTAAAGGTGGTCGATCCGGCTGGTATTGAAGGTCGAGGCGCGGCGGATGACGCCATGCACCTCGTAACCTTTTTCAAGGAGCAGCTCAGCGAGATACGAACCGTCCTGACCAGTGATGCCGGTAATAAGGGCTTTTTTCATGCAGAGTTGCGGACCACGCTGGAACGCGGAGGTTCGACGGGCAAGCCGGATGATGGTCTTTCATCGCGCAAACGTTTCGTCCCGCGTCTACTTCCAGCGATTCAGGGCGGCCGATATATTTTGCATCTTCCCATGATTCGTCCTGCCCAGGGCCTGCTTTTCCAGTCCGACACGTCGATGATCGTCGTCTCCACCAGCCTGGGCGCCATCGAACGGTACTCGCTCAGCGGCACGGTCGCGACGCTCGACACCAGCTTCGGCGTCAACGGCGTGGTCACGCTGCCGTCCCTCAGCGGCGGCATCGCCCTCGATGGGTCCACCGGCAATCTCTACGTCGTCACCGGCAGCAATGTCGCCCAGCTCTCCGCCAACGGCGCAATCCTCAACAGCACGTTCCTCACCGGCGTCGCTGACCCCAAGACCCAGCTCGCCATCGGCGTCGCCGTCCCGGAGCCCGGCACCATCGCCCTCCTGGGCGTCGGACTGCTCGGTCTCGCGTGGGTGCGCGCGCGGCGCCGCTGAGCGGCCACGCGGTTCATTCTCGCCCGGGTTCAGAGTCCCGGCTGAAAGGGCACGACGGGCACCGCATTCCGCTGCATCAGGATCGCGCCGCCCCCTCCGGTGCTCCAGAGGTGCTCGGGCGCGGCCAGGATTTGCGTGTAGTATTTGGCGGCAAACGCGTCGGGTCGCTCGCCGGCGTCATGGGACGGCCGAGGCGAGGGCCCGGTTGAGGCGAACCAGGCTCTCCGCCAGCGGGACCAGCGCCTTTTTCACCCGCTCATCCGTCAGACTGCCGTCGGCCGCGAAGGCTTTGTTTGCCGCCGGAAGAAAATTCTGACCGGGCACGACCTGGCAGCCCAGGTGCAGCAGCAGTTGCTGCGCGAGCTTCAGCGAGCGCACGCCGCCGAGCGCGCCGGGCGAGGCCGAGATCACCGCCGCCGCCTTGCCGATAAAGGGGTTGTCGTCGCCGCGCGTGCACCAATCGATCGTGTTCTTCAGCAGCGGCGTGAACATCGAGTTGTACTCCGGCGAGGCAATCAGCAGGCCGGTGTGCTGCTGGATCAGGCCGATCAGCTTCACCGCGTTGGCCGGCAAACCCTGCGCGTCCTCGAGATCCCCATGGTAGAGCGGCAGTTCGTAATCGCTCAGCTCGATCAGCGTCACTTCGCCTCCCGCCGCGCGCACCGCGGACACGGCCGCCGCGAGGAATTTGCGATTGAACGACTCCTTCCGGGAGCTGCCGGAGAAGGCAAGGATGCGCGGTGACGCGGCCATGGCGAAGCGTTAACCCAGCGCCTTCAGCAGGCGCTCGAGCTCGGCCGCTTTCGCCTGCTGGTCGGCCAGCTGCTTCCGCGCACCCGCCAGCACGGCCGGAGGGGCCTTGCTGACAAACGCCTCGTTCGCGAGCCGGGCTTCGGTCCCGGCGATATGCTTGGCGAGGGCTTCGAGTTCTTTCTTCAACCGCGCCCGCTCGGCGCCCGCGTCGACGGTGCTGGCGAGATCGAGATAGAGGGTGCCCAGCGGCGTCACCGCCGCCGGCGCGCCGTCGACCTTCTCCTTGCGCAGCACTTCGGCTGCACCCGCCATGCGGGTGATCTTGGCCAGGTTGGCCTGAATTTTTTCCCAGGCGTCGTCAGCAGCGATGACGAAGAACTTCACGTCGCGCCGGCTCGCCAGGTTGTGGTCCGCCTTGAGCGCGCGCGCCTGTGACACGAAGGTCTTGATCGCCTGCACCGCCGCCACCTGGGTGTGATCGATCTTCACGCCCTGCAGGCTGTGGGTCGTCGCGAGCTCGGAGGCGTTGCGCAGGTGCGCGTCCTCGATGAAGCTGTCCGGCCGGCCGTAGCCGAGGAGCTGCCAGAGTTCCTCCGTGATGAACGGGATGAACGGATGCAGCAGCAGCAGCGTCTGGCGCAGGACGATGTCCTGGATCGCGAGGCAGTTGAACCGCGTCGCGGACGTCGCCAGCTTCGACTTCGAGACTTCCACGTACCAATCGCAGAAGTCATTCCAGAAAAATCCATACAGCGCCTGCGCCGCCGCACTGAACTCGAAGTCGGCGAAGCAGCGGTCCACCTCGCGCGTTGTCGCCAGCAGGCGGTCGAGGATCGCGTGGTCGTCCGCGTCGAATTTCGCGATGTCCAGCCGCGCGAGAATCGGCGGCAGGGTCATGTTCTGGTCGGCCTCGCCGCTCATCTGGCGGAAGCGGCAGGCGTTCCAGAGCTTGTTGCAGAAGTTCTTGCCGCCCTCGATCCGGTCTTCCTGGAAGCGGATGTCCTGCCCCTGCGGCGCCGTCATGATCATGCCGAAGCGCAGGCCGTCCGCGCCGTACTTGTCGATCAGGTCGAGCGGGTCCGGCGAGTTGCCGAGCGACTTCGACATCTTCCGGCCCTGGGCATCGCGAATGATGCCGGTGAAATAGACGTTCTTGAACGGGATGCGGCGCTCGAGCGGCTCGCCCGGACGCGTGAACTCGAGCCCGGCCATGATCATGCGGGCCACCCAGAAGAAGATGATGTCCGGACCGGTCACGAGCGTGCTGGTCGGATAGAAATAATCGAAACCCGCCTGCTGCATCGCCTCCGGATTGGGCCAACCCATCGTCGCGAACGGCCAGAGCCAGGAGGAGGCCCAGGTGTCGAGGACGTCGTCCTCCTGCACCCAATTCTCCGGATCGGCCGGACCTTCGAACGAGACGTGCACCTTCGCGGGATCACGCAGATCGGCTTCGGTCAGCTTGTCGCGGTCGAGGCCGCGGCGGTACCACACCGGAATGCGATGGCCCCACCACAGCTGCCGGCTGATGCACCAGTCCTGGATGTTTTCCAGCCCG
>CALFNJ010000103.1 GCA_937902865.1 uncultured Opitutaceae bacterium | reverse complement strand
CAGCTCGTCGCCGGCACCACCGATGTCCCGACGTTCCTCGGCAACTACACCGGTTCCGCCCTCGATGCGCTGCTCTCTGGGGTGACGCTCAATCCCGTCACCGCCCCGACGCTCACCGGCGTCACCAACGTCACCGTCATCCCGGGTGCCGGCTGCCTGCTCAACATCCATCTCTCGGTCACGACCGGCGTCGCCTCGAACATCACGCTCACCGCGTCCTCCTCGGACACCGGCTTCCTGCCCAACGCCAACCTGACGGGCGTCGGCAGCGGCGCCGACCGCGTGATCGTGATCCAGCCGGCGTCCAACGCGCTCGGCAGCGTCACCGTCACCCTCACGGCGGAGTTCGGCGGACTCACCACCACGCAGACCTTTGTGTTCGAGGTCGCTCCGCCGCAGATTCCGCCGGACTTCCACAGCACGCCGTCGCTCACCGCGGTGGCCAACCAGTTCTACAACTACGGCATCGTGGTCACCCCGGGCGTGGACGGCCGCACGCTCGCGATCACCGCGACGGGCCTGCCGGCCTGGCTCAGGCTGACGGACAACGGCAACGGCATCGCGACCCTCCAGGGCACGCCGAGCGTGGTGGATCTGAGCGGCAATCCTTCCACGAGCTACGCCATCACCGTCACCGCGACCGACAGCGCCGGCGTGACGCGGCAGCAGACCTTCACGCTCTCGCTCGTCGAGACCGAGACCAGCCTGCCGGTCTTCACCAGCGCGCCGTCCGTCAGCTCGCTCCAGGCCGGCCAGCTCTTCCACTACGCCGTGCAGACCACTCCCGGCCCGGGCGCCACGTCGGTCGTCCTCACCGTGCTCAACCAGCCGAGCTGGCTGACCTTTACCGATCACGGCGACGGCACGGCGACGCTCGACGGCACGCCGACCACGGCGGCCGTGGGCTCGAACACCTTCACGATCGTGGCCACGGACAACAACGGGCTCTCCAACGTCCAGGTCGTCAGCCTCGCGGTGTACGCCGGCACCAATCCGGTGTTCGAAACCACGCCCGCCGCGACCCCGCTGGTTTCCGGTCAGCCGTTCACCCACGTGGTGCGCGTGACCCCGGGCTCCGGCGCGCACAATGTCACGATCACCGCGACCAGCACGCTGCCGGCCTGGCTCACGCTGACGGACAACGGCGATGGCACGGCGACGCTCGCGGGCACGCCGGCGGGCGCGGATCTCGGTTCGCTCACGGTTTCGCTGCTCGCGACCGATGACTTCGGCCTGACCAACACCCAGTCCTTCACGCTCACTATCGTCGCCCCCACGATCCCGACGACGCCGACCACGCCGACGACCGAGCCGACGGCGCCGGGCATCGCCGCGGTCTCCGCGGTGACGCTGGGCCAGAATGGGACGCGCACGGTGACGATCACGCTCACTGGCGACCTCACCAGCAGCGCCCTGCTGGTGGCGACGGCGGACAACAACACGCTGCTCCCCGCCACGAGCCTGACGCTCGCCGGCACGGGTGCCACTCGCACGCTCACGATCGCGCCGGCCGCGAACCAGAGTGGCAGCGCGACCATCACGCTGACGCTGATCCAGAGCGGCCTGGTGGTGACGCAGAGCTTCCTCCTCACCGTGACCGGCACGACCGTGGTCGATTCCCCGGTGATCGCGACCGGCCTGCCGCTGCCCGGCATCACGGCGCGTCCGGGCGACGCTCCGGTGGTGATCGACCTGAGCAAGTACTTCCAGTCCGGGAACAGCGCGGTGACGTTCACCGCCGTCGGATCCGACGCCGCGCTGGCGGGCCTCAAGATCGAGGGCAGCATCCTCACGATCAGCCCTGGCGGCGACCGCTCCGGCCTGGAGAGCATCACCATCGTCGCGACCAGCAAGGGCGCGGCCACCGGCCAGACCTACACGGCGACGGGCGTGATCAAGCTCACGGTCCTCCCCGAGCTCGGCATCTCCGCGCCGCAAATCGTGCGCGTGGGCAACACCAACGTCATGCGCTTCACCCTCACGCTGCTCACGCCGAGCAACCAGACGGTCCGCGTCGGCTACGCCACGGCGAACGGCACCGCGGTGGCGGGCATCGATTTCGCCGCGACCTCCGGCACACTGGAATTCGCCCCGGGCGCGACGGTGCAGACCGTCGATGTGGCGCTGATCGGCAACTTCCTCGTCAACCCGGTCGATTTCAGTGTCGCCTTCAGCGGCGCCCAGAACGCGATCCTCAACATCGGCTCCGCCATCGCGAACCTCCCGGCCGACCGCGGCCAGCTCTCCGGCCTGCACACGGGTGGCGCGGCGCTGGTGATCAACTTCAGCTTCGTCGAGTTCGTCACGGCGAACTCCGTGGACCAGAGCCAGAGCGACGACGCCACGGCCGCCGCTCCGGTGGTGCCGGTGGTGAAGGTGACGGTCATGTTCGTCCCCGCGGGCGGCTCGCAGGCCTTCACGGTCAGCGCCTTCGCGACGGGCAGCACAGCCTCCAGCCTGGAGACCGCCACCGGCCTCGAGGCGCTGGAGTCGCTCCGCGAGATTCCGGCCTACTGAGGCTTGAGCTAACGGGTCAGGGATCGGCTCCTTGTTTTGCGGATTAAGCGGGTCGCCGACGTTCGACCTCTGCAGGGAGAATGTGGAAATCAGGAAACGGGGATCGATCCTTGGAATGCAGAAGCCAAGAGGCGGCTCGGACCGAACTGCCAGAAAATGGGGACGCGACCTCCCGGTCGCGTGGATCGAGGGTGGGGCGCGTTATCCCTAACGCGCCGCGGCCGTTATCCGCGTTGGAGTCTTGAAGTGGGCACGGACGGCCAAGCCAGCGATCGGTTGCATGACCGCAAAGGTGGCCGCCGACCTCCGGGCGGCGGTTTCAGCGCGGAGGAAGGCAGAACCGTCGCCCGAAGGTCGACGGCCACCTGGTCACCTGATCGACAGGGATTCACTCGGCTATGACCTTATCAAATAGCCGACGGAGTCGAACCGGCGCGTTAGGGATAACGCGCCCCACCCACGGAACGCGACGGGGACGTCGCGTCCCCATTCAGAGCAGAGGGCTCAGAGCAGAGGGCTCAGAGCGGAAGGCTCAGGCAGAAGGCAGATGGGCTCGCCCGATCCTCAGATCAGGCCGAGCTTCATCTTCCCCTCTTCGCTGATCATCGACTGGTTCCACGGCGGATCCCAGGTGATGCGGACGTCGGCGTCGCCGACGCCGGGCACGAGGAGAATCTTGCTCTTCGCGTCTTCCGCGATGGCCGGGCCCATGCCGCAGCCGGGGGCCGTGAGGGTCATGGCGACGTTCACCTTGAAGGCGCCGTCGTCCTTCTTCTCGACGTCCATGGAATAGACGAGGCCCAGGTCGACGATGTTCACGGGGATCTCAGGATCGAACACCATGCGCAGCTGGTCCCAGACCGCCGCCGGGTCGGGCGCGCCGTCGGCCAGCGTGGCCGCCTTGACCGTCGTGTCGGCGACCTGCTCGCCGAGCGCGTCACCGTCCTTCGCATCGATGCGGAAAAGGCCGAAATCGGTCTGGACCGTGAAGCTGCCGCCCAGCGTCTGGTGAATCATCACCTTGCTTCCGGCGGTCAGCGGCGCCTTGTCGCCCGAGGGAATCTGCGTGGCGGTGACGTCGCGGGAAAGAGTGCGTTCCTTGGTCATGAGGAAGAAGTAGTGAGTAGCGAGTAGCGGGTAGTGAGTAGGGAATCAGCGGCGGCTTCGCCGCCAAATGTTAGAAAGGGTGCGGTTTTTAGAAAGTGACGCAGATTCAGGCGACTGGATTGTGGATCGGGGATCGAATGCTCGCTACTCGCTACCCACTACTCGCTACTTTTCCCTCTACTTTTTAGCGGTGAACTTCTCCCGGATCAGCGACGCGAGGGCGTCGTGGAGCGGCTGGCTCTCCAGGAGGCTCAGGACTTCCTCGAAGAAGCCGAAGGTGAGGAGCTCGTCGGCCTCTTCCTTGGCGATACCGCGAGCCTGGAGGTAGAACTCCTGCTCGGGATCGATCCGGCTGGTGGTGGCGCCGTGGGTGCAGCGGACGTCGTTCGCGAGGATCTCCAGGCCGGGCAGGGCATTGGCCTCGGCGTCGTCGCTCAGCATCAGGTTGCGGTTGCTCTGGTAGGCATCCGTCTTCTGCGCGTCGGGATCGACCACGATCAGGCCGGAGAAGATCGTCCGCGACTGGTCGCGGAGGGCGTTCTTGTAGAGCAGGTCCGACTTGGTGTTCGGCGCCTGGTGGATCTGCAGCGTGCGCTGGTCGAACTCCTGCGTCTGCTCGGCCACGGTGAGCGCGAGCATTTCCGAAAACGCACCGGGCGCCTGGAGTTGCGAAAGCGACTCATGCCGCGCCTGGCGGGCGCCGAGATGCAGATTCAGCGACTGCACGCGCGCGTCGCGGCGGACGATCGTGGAATTGAACTGGAACGAGAGCGTCTCGCGCGACCAGTTCTGGGCCGCGACATACGTCAGCTGCGCGCCGTGGGCGGCATAGAGATCGTTCGCGCCGATGGCCAACTGGGCGGATTGCGGATTATCGACAGCCGAGGCGAAGTAGTCGAAGACGGTGGCCTTCGCGTTTTCCTCGAGAACGACGAGCGTGTGCGGGAAGACGGCGGCACCCGAGCCGCTGGCGAGGTGGCTGACCAGGATCGGGCCGGGGACCTCGACGTTCTTCGGGACGTAGATGAAGGCGCCGTCGCCGACGAAGGCGGCGTGGAGCGCGGCGAATTTTTCCGAGCCCAGCTTCTGGGGCTGGGCCATGAAATGCGCCTTCAGGAGATCAGCGTGCTTGGCCGCCGCCTCGGAGAGGGTGATGACGATGACGCCCTTGGCCTCGAGGTCCTTCGCGACCGCGCGGGAGGTGAGGACGTTGTTGGTGAAGACCAGCGATCCGCTGCGCTCGACCTCGGCGAACGCCGCAATGGCCTCAGCGCCCTTGGCCTTGGCCGTCGCCGGTGCAAATCCGTCAAGGGTGAGCGTGCCGATGTTGCTGAAGCGCCAGCTCTCGTCGGTGCGCTTCGGCAGCGGCAGGCCGGCGAACTTCTCGTAAGCCGCCCGCTTGCGCTCGAGCCACCAGCTCGGCGCAGACTTCTGCATCGCCAGATGCGCCGCAAATGCCTCGGCCGTGAAACCGCCGAGAGGCGACTTGGTCTCGCTGGAAATGGAAACAGATTCGGTCATGAAATTTTCGATTTTGGATTCTCGATTTTCGATTCCAGAACGCCCGATCCGATCCAATCGAAAATCGAGAATCCAAAATCGAAAATCAGGGAGGCGTCAGCCGACCGACCCTTCCATCTCGAGGTCGATGAGGCGCTTCAGCTCGACGGAGTATTCCATCGGAAACTGACGGGCGAGTTCGTTGACGAAACCGTTGACGGCGAGGCTCATCGCCTGGCCTTCGGTCAGGCCGCGCTGCTGCATGTAGAAGATCATTTCCTCGTTCACCTTCGAGACGCTCGCCTCGTGCTGGGTGGCGTTGCGGTCGCCGCGGACGGTGATCGCCGGGTAGGTGTCGGTGCGGCTGTTCGTGTTGATCAGCAGCGCGTCGCACTCGGTGTTGTTCTTGCAGCCCTTGAGGCGCTTCGGGATGTGGACCTGTCCGCGGTAAGTGGAGCGGCCCTGGCCGACGGAGATGGACTTCGAGATGACGTTGGAGGTCGTCTCGTCG
>CALFNJ010000102.1 GCA_937902865.1 uncultured Opitutaceae bacterium | reverse complement strand
GGCACAAACTCGCGTTTCGCTGGCTCGCGCGCGAGGCGACCGTCCCGATCGCGGACTGCGTGCACTTCTGCGGGTTTCGTTACGGCCGCGGGGAATACAATCCCTACGAGACTTACCTGCGGATGTCGGTCGGTCCCGAAGGCCCGGCGCGGGCGCGCGATCGGTTCAACGAATTCCTGCAGCATTACCGTCCTTCCGATTTTGGGGAAGCCCTCGGCCTGAACCTGAGCCGGCATTATCCGCTGTGGCTCTATCCGTGGTCGCGCCGGGGGCCGGAGCGGTCGGGCTGGCAGGAAAATCCCGACGACTGTCCGGACATCCTCACGCATTTTTCGGCCAAGGGGATTCCGCGCTGGCGGGCGGAGGAGGAGCTGGGCTGGCTCAACCGCGCGCTGGCCTCCATCCGGGAGCACGGCTACCAGCCGGCGAAATTCGGCAGCGCGATCGAGGCGCGGCGCCTGGTGCGTGGCGACGGCAAAAGCGCCTGGCTCCTGCTCGACGGCAATCATCGGGTATCGGCGCTCTCCGCTCTCGGCGTCGAGCGCGTGGCCGTCCGTTATCTGCCGCCGGCGACCGTGCGCGAAACGGAGCTGCCGCGCTGGGGCCAGGTGAGGAACGGCGTTTATGATCCGGGCGACGCCGCCAAGGTTTTCCGGGTGCACTTCGACGGCAACCGCCACCCGCGAACCACGGAGCGCGCGGCGTCGTTTCTGGAGGAGCGGCCATGAGCGCGCGCGGACTCAAGCGCCTCGTGCGTGCGGTCGTGCCGCCGGCGCTGCTGCGGCCGATCGTGCGACGTTTTTTTCGCGTGCGGTGGACGGGAAGCTACGCGAGCTGGGCCGAGGCGCGCGCCGCGGCGAAGGGCTACGAGGACCCGGAGGTTTTCTCGCGGATCCTGGCGGCGGCGCGGCTGGCCCGCGACGGGGGCTGCGCGTTCGAACGGGACGGCATGGCCTTCGCCGCGCCGGCGGTGAACGCTCCGCTTCTCGCCGGCCTGCAACACGCGGCTGCCGGCGGAAACCTTTCGGTCCTCGATTTTGGCGGCTCGCTGGGAAGCGTTTATGGTCAGCACCGCGCGGCGCTCGCGCCGCTGGCGACGATCGACTGGCGGGTCGTCGAGCAGCCGCACTTCGTCGCGGCGGGGCAGCGTGAGTTCACCACGCCGGAGCTGCGCTTTTTTTCCTCGATCGACGAGGCCTGCGCGGGAGGGCAGCCCGAGACGCTCCTGCTGTCGAGCGTGCTGTCCTACCTGGAGGATCCGCACGCTCTGCTCCGCGAACTGGCGCGACGGAAATTCCGCCACGTGCTGATCGACCGCACCGGCATCACGGCGGACAAGACCGACCGTCTCACGGTGCAGCGCGCGCCCCGCAATTTGCATTCGGCGACCTATCCCTGCTGGTTCCTGAGCCGCGAGCGCCTGCTAGCGCCGTTCGCCGCGGATTATGTCGTGCGCGCGGAATATGAAACCCTCGACGGCCAGGCCTGGGGCCTGCCTTTCCGCGGCTTCCAGCTCGAGCGTCGCGTGCCGTGAATCATTACTGCACCTATTTCGACCGCGGGTTCGCCGCGCAGGGGCTGGCGCTCTGGCGCTCGCTGGCGGCGCACGATCCGGACGCGGTGCTCTGGGCGCTGGCGCTCGACGATGTCACCGCTGCGCTCCTGCGGCGCCTGGGCGGCACGTGGATGCGGGTGGTGACGCTCGCCGAGCTCGAGGCGGGCGATCCGGCGCTTGCGACGGCGAAAGCGAACCGGACGCGGGTGGAATACTATTTTACGCTCTCGCCCTGCTGGCCGCGCTGGCTGCTGGCGAAGCATCCCGAGATCGAGCGGATCACGTACGTCGACGCGGACATGGCCTTCTTCGCGAGTCCGCAGCCGATCTTCGCCGCGATGGACGACGCGAAGGCGAGCGTGCTGATCGTGCCACACCGGTTCCCAGTCTGGCTGCGGCACTATGAGCGGCACGGAAAGTTCAACGTCGGCCTGCAGGTTTTCCGCAATGATGCCGCGGGCCGCGGCTGCCTCGACGACTGGCGGACTCAGTGCCTCGACTGGTGTTACGACCGGCTGGAGGCGGAACGCTATGCCGACCAGAAGTATCTCGACGCCTGGCCGGCGCGCCTCGGCGCGGCGCTTCTCATTTGCGACCATCCCGGGGTCAACCTGGCTCCGTGGAACTGGATGAACTACCGTTATGCCTGGGAGCAGGACGGCGTGAAGGTGGAGGGTCAGCCGGTGATCCTGTTTCACTTCGCCCGCTTCCGTGCGCTCTCGGGTGACCGGTGGTGGCAATCCGGCCAGCTCGATTACGGCGTCATGCCGTCACGGCTGCGTGATACGCTCTACGGCGCCTACTGGCGGCTGCTCGCCGCCGTGCAGGGGGAACTGAAGGAGCAGGCGCCGGAGTGGGCGCCGACGCGCCGTCCGCTGCGCCTCAACCGCGCCTTCTGGCGCGAGCTCCCGCTGCGGATCGTGTTCGGCAGCGACTGGCTCCGGGTGGGCGATCATTTCATTTCCGGCCGCCTCGGACTTGGTCGGTGGTCAGGACGCCTTCTGGCCAGCTTGAGGAAACTCGCGGGCCGGAGCTGATTTCGGCTGATTTCGGATTTCACCACAGAGGCACGGAGAAGAGGGTGGCCGCCGAACTCCGGGCGGCGGTTCAGCGCAGGCCACGCGCAACACCGTCGCCCGGAGGTCGACGGCCACCTTCAAGCTTCTTCTGGATTTTCTGCGAGTTCTCCGCTGCTCCGCGACTCTGCGCGAAACGGCTTGGTCCGAATCAGCCGGCTGCTATCCGCGGACGAAGCGCTTGCGCACGTAGCGCAGCACGGAGAGCAGGTCCCAGAACCAGCACACGGGAGCAGGGTAGTGGCGGTGCCGCACGGCGATCTCTTCACGGTAGTTGGCCCAGCGTCCGCCGTCGCTCAGTCCGCCGGAGGCGCAACGGGAGACGAGCAGCGGCAGCGCCCGGAACGCGACGCCCGCGCGGGCGAGGCGAAGGTTCAAATCGTAGTCACCTTGG
This sequence comes from uncultured Opitutaceae bacterium, assembly GCA_937902865.1. Taxonomy (GTDB): domain Bacteria; phylum Verrucomicrobiota; class Verrucomicrobiia; order Opitutales; family Opitutaceae; genus CAIUWA01. The sequence continues at coordinate 1,585 of CALFNJ010000102.1, read as the reverse complement.
ATGCGCAGCGTCTCGTCGTAAGGATGGGCGGAAAGCAGTGCGCGCGGGTAGAACGTGGCCTGGTGGTGCACGAAGCTCCGGTAAATGCGGCGCGGATGCAGCCGCCAGATCCGGCCGTCGTCGAACGCCGCCTCGGCGGCGATCACTTCGTGCTGGGCTGCGGCTGGCAGCGCCGCGCGCACGCGGGCGAGCGTGTCCGGGGCGACGAGCACGTCATCGGCGCCGAGGAAGAGCAGCCATTGTCCGCGAGCGAGACGCGTGCCCTTGTTCATCGCGGCGTAGACTCCGGAGTCGGGTTCGCTGACCACCGTCGTGATGACTTGGCGATGACTGACCAGGATGCCGGCGGTGCCGTCGGTCGAAGCCCCGTCGATCACGACCAGCTCGCGATCGGTTTCGGTCTGGGCCGCCACGCTGTCCAGCGTGCGGGCGAGGGTGCGGCCCGCGTTGCGGCAGACGACGATGAGGGAAAAAAAGGGCGCTGACATGCAGGCGGGCGCCACTAGAACAGGCGCGAATCGCCCGCGCAACGACGCGCTGGTCGCGAAATTCCCTTCTCCTTTTGAGCCAGGCCACCTCCTCCCCGTCCCATCTGGTGCCGGTCATCACCCTGACGGAAGTGCCGGCGTTGACGCACGAGTTGGCGCAGCGGGTGCGGGCCGCGGGCTTCCGGCCCGATCTGCTGGTGTACATCGAGACCGGGGCCCGGCTCGTCGCGTGGGAATTGTGCCGCGAGTTCGGCGTGAGCGGGCTGCCGGCGCAGGCCCGGCGTCGCGGTCACGGACTCAAGCGCCGGCTCGCGTTCGTCACGGCCCGGCTGCCGGCCGCGGTGACCAGCGCGCTGCGCAAGCTGGAGGAGCGCAGCGGTGTGCACCGGCGCACCCGGCGGGCGGTGGAGTTCGTCGCCACCTGCGACCTGCGCGGCAAGGCGATCCTGCTGGTAGACGACGCGGCCGACACCGGCGGAACGATTGCCGCGGTCCGGGAAGAGCTCGCCCGGCAGGGCGCGGATCCGGCGCTCGTGCGCACCGCGGTGCTGACCGCGACGACGCCGGAGGCGCGGAAGGTGGTCGATTTCTACGTGCGGGAGCGCAACAGCCGCCTGCCCTGGTCGTCGGACAGCCTGGAGCGCGAGGCGGCACTGGAACAGTTCGAACGTTGCCGGCGCGCCGCGCCATGAAGTCGATGACGCTCACCACGCCGTCGGCGGTCTCGAAGCGGGTCTCCAGGATCGTCGAGCCGTCGCGATACGCGCGCGTCACGCGCACGTCGCCGGCCACCGGCGCGATCCGCCAGCGGCCGTGGTCGGGCGTGCCCAGCAGGGCGGCGAAGCAGGCCGGGCTGTCGAAGCGCGGCATGCCCATCCAGTCGATCGAGCCGTCGCGCGCCACGAGCGCGACCGTCTCCTGGTTGCCGATCAGTGCGTAGTCTTCGATGCGGGAGGGCATGCGGTGTCCGGTTCTCTCGTGGCTGCGGCTCGACCGTGGCAACCGGTGGGCCGGCTTCCCCGGCGCGGCTGTCGGCCCAGGGGCGTGCGATCGTTCGCCCACCGCCTGCGCGCCGGCGTGCGGCATTCTGGATCGCC
>CALFNJ010000101.1 GCA_937902865.1 uncultured Opitutaceae bacterium | reverse complement strand
TTCCACCGTGGCAGTCTTGAACACCGCCTTGGGCGGGATCGGCTGAACGAACACGATCGGAATCTTCGAGATCGCTGGGAAAACCTGCGGAATGAAACAGCCCGACAGCGTCGCCGCGGGCGCGCGCCGCGTGTCCAGGACAAGTTGGAAGGAATGGGCGGTGCCCTTGCGCGGCGGCAGCAGCTTCGAGCAGCCCGCGAACGAGAAGGCCAGCAACACTGCGGCCATGGGCAACCACCACCGGAATCGGGAGAATTTCATAGTAAGTGAGCGGGAATCCATGAAGATCGCGTTCGACAATGACAAGCGACTTCGATTCCGCTTCGCCCCGTTCCGTGCGTCCTTCCTTTTGGCAACGCGTCATCGGCTTCGTTTCCCGTCCTTTGCTCTGGATCCGGGACCTCGAAACGTCCGGCCGCTTCGTCGGGTCGCTCCTGCTCAGCGACCTGCTGCTTTCGGGCGTGCTGCTGGCCGTGCTCAACGGCTACTGGCTCCATCGGCGGTGGTCATCCCTGGCGCTCGCGGTCTTCACCCTCGGCCTCGCCTTGCTGCGCACCGCGGGGCTCGCGTACACGGTCCGGCTGAAGGGCGCCGGGCTCCGCCGGATCGCGGCGGATTTGCTGGCCGCGCCGCTTCTGCCCTGGGCCGCAGGGCTGATGGGACTGGCCCGCCCGGCCGCGACCGACCTCCTTCTGCTCCTCGCCGTTTCCCTGCCTTTGCAGTGGGCGCTTCGGTGGATCCACCGACGGGGAAATTCGCCCCTCTGTGTCATGCTGGTCGTAACCGGCGCGCTCGGACTGGGCCAGCCCTTGCTGACGCTGCATTCGGTGGGAACGGGCGATGCCTACTGGTATAGCCTGATGGTCGGCGACTTCGTCACGCAGTGGCACGCCGGCATTTTTCCGGTGCTGGTCGGACAATCCGACTACGCCTTCAACGGGGCGATCAATCCGCTGCGTTTCGCGCCCTACCTGCAGCACGCCGCGGGCGTGCTTGATCTGCTCACCGGCCGGACGCTTCCGCCGGTTGGGCTGCTGAACGGCGTCTTGCTTCTCTCGCTCATCGGCGGCGCGCTCACCGCCTATCGCACGCTGCGCCTGGTCCTCGGAAACCGCCCGTGGTTCGCGACCGCGCTCGCGCTGCTGTTCGTCAGTTCGCCCGGCGTGCTCGCCCTTTTCTACACGGGCGATCTGTTCATGAGCGCGTGCACGTTGCCCTACCTGCCCCTGGTGGCGCATGCGATGTGGCTGACCGCGCAGGAGAAGGAGCGGGCGTTTCGCCACACCTGTTATCTCACGGCGATGCTGGCGCTGCTCTGGCTCTGCCATCCGCCCATCGCCTTTTGGACCGGCGTGGTCGTGGCAGTCAGCCAGTTCATCGTGTTCGGACGCGAGCTCGGCCGGATCCGCACTTGGCTCGCGTGGGGCGCGGGCGCCGCGGTCTTCTTCCTCCTCAGCGCCTACACCTTCGTCTCCGTCTTCGGCCTCCATCTGCCTCCGCTCATGGCCGAGCCGAATTTCGTCATCCAATCCGCCACCGAGGCTTTCCCGGACAGCTTCGCCCCGGTCAGCGACCAGGCCGGAAGCCTGTCCGACTACCAGCTCGGCTGGAGTCTTTGGCTGATCCTGCTCGCGGGAGGCGTGGCCGCGGGCGTTCGCCGGCAGACGTTCGGACTTTCCCTTTTGGCCGGCTGCGCGGTGCTGCTGCTGCTGCTCCTGCCCATCCCGCACGTCCTCGAGGCGCTCTGGCACGGGATGCCGCAGGGCATCGTCAACCTGACGAACCACTGGCCGATGCAGCGCTTCTACGTGATCCTGGCGCTCGGCGCCTCCTGCCTCGGCGCGCTCACGCTGCGCGATCTCCTGCCCCGGAGCCGATGGTGGGGCGCGCTGCTCGCGCCCGCGCTCCTCGTGGGCCTCGCGTGGTCGGCCGCACAGGCGCAGTACTTCACCGAGCGCGCCGTCCGCAACACCGCGCCCGCCGCCGCCAATGCGCCGGCGCAGGCCCCCCAGAATCGCGTCCTCACGCGCTACGCCTACACGCCGTTCCCGCACGTGCCTCCTTATTTCTCCCACGGCTACGTGGACCCGCTGCTGGAAAACCGCCTGCTGGCACGGGACTCATTCGCCGAGCTGGCCTCCAACCATCGGGCTGCGGCGACCGCCAGCACCATCCGCGCCTCGGGGCCAATTCCGGTCCACGGTTATGACGGCCAGGCTTCCTTCCATTCCTTGTTCGACGCGCTGCCGATCGAACCCGGCCGCCACTACGCTCTGCAGCTCGACTTCACCCATGCCGATCTCGCCGGCTCGCTCATTGTCAGCGGGCGTACCGTGCAGCGGGAATACTATCTGCCGGATTCCGCCGGCAACCTCACTCTCCCGCAGCCGCCGAGGTCGTTCGGGCTCTTGCCGAGCAGCTCGCACATCGTGTCGCTGCTGAGCACCGCGCCCTCCACGGAAACGCTCCTCGTGCAATACGTGGCCAGCTCCCCACCCAAGCAGGACCTCAGTTCCTTCGGCACTTACGCGCTCCACGAATTCTCTCCTGACGAGCTGCCGGTGGTCATCGACAGCTGGACGCCCTATCGGGCCCGAGTACAGGCGCAGGAGCCTGCCTGGCTCGAGACGCCCCGGATCTTCATCGCGGGCTACGCCGCCACGGTGAACGGCCGGACCGCGGACGTCGCGCGCTCTCCCGGCGGACAGGTGATGGTCGCGGTCGCCCCCGGCGAGAATCACGTGGTGTTGCGTTACCCCGGTCCGCTGTCGCTGCGAATCGCCTATTTCCTGACTCTCGCCGGCTGGGTGGCGTTCGCCGCCTGCATGCTGCGTTCCGCCGCGCGACGCTCCGCTTCGCCCGTCGCGGCCTAGAGGCCGAGGCGCCGTTCGATGATGTAGCGCGGCCGCTGGCGGCTCGCGTCGAAGGAGCGCCAGAGGTATTCGCCCAGCACGCCCAGCATCACCAACTGGACTCCCGAGGTGATCAGCAGCACGCTGATGAGCGAGGTCCAGCCTTCAACCGGAACGACGAAGACGAAGCGCCGAACCACCAGGAAGATCGCATAGATGAAGCCCAGGACGGCGAACAACAAACCGATCGCGGACATGATCCGGATCGGGGAGTAGGAAAAGCTCACGATCCAGTCGATCGAGAGCTTGATGCGCTTGGCCAGGGTCCACTTGGAATGCCCCGCCGCCCGCGCCTGCTTGGTGTAGGTCAGGCTGCTCTGCTCGAAACCGAGCCACTGGATCTGCGCCACCAGGGAAGTGTTGCGCTCCGGCGTGAGGCGGAGGGCTTCCAGCACCGCGCGATCGAGCAGGAAAAAGTCGGCTCCGTTCGGCGGCATCTTCATGCGCGTGAGATACTGGATGAGCACGTAGAACACCCGGGCCGTCGCGCGGGTCTGCCAGGTCTCCCCTTCCCGCTCGCCGCGAACCGCCCAGACGATGCCGCGGCCTTTGCGCCACTCGGCCGCCAGCGCGGGAATGATCTCCGGCGGATCCTGCAGATCCGCCGCCAGCACGACCGCCGCCGCACCCCGCGCCGCTTCCAGTCCCGCCGTGCAGGCGGCGTGGCTGCCGAAATTCCGGGAGAAACGCAGGGTTTTGACCCGGGAATCGCGCGCCCGCAGTCCTTCGATCACCGCGGCGGTGCCATCCGTCGAATGGTCGTCGACGACCACCAGCTCGAAATCGAGGCCGATCTCCGCCCAGTTCAGCGCCCGGATGCGCTCGTAGAGCACCGGCAGGTTCTCCGCCTCGTTGTAGGCGGGCACCACGATGGAAAGGATGGGAACGGAACCGGCGGAGAGGCTCATGGACGGAAAGTTCGCGGGCGTTCAGCGGCGCGGCGGAAGCAGCACGAGGCGCATGGTGATGTCCGTGGCGAGAATCTCCTTCCGCTGCGCGCGGTTGAAACCTTCGTACAGCAGAGGACGGAACTGGAGGACGTGCGGCTCGCTCAGCAGGACTTCGTACGGCGGAAGGTCATATTTGACCGGCGTCGGCCAGATGAAGTTCTCGTTGAGAATCATGAAGCGGTCGGGCGTCAGCTCCTGCCGCGCGTTGAGGTACCGATCCCGCGTCCGAAGCGCAAGCTCATGGAAATTCCAGCGCTGCGCGAGCGGCTGCCAGAAGTTCCCGGCGGCCATGGCCACGATGCCCGCCGCCACCGCGAGTTGCCAGGCCGGCCGGCGCGGCAGCCACGCCGCCACCACTCCGCCGGCCAGCAGCGAGGCGAACGGCACCACCTGGCGGACGAGGCGGCCATAGACCACGAACTTGTGCACGACGTCGCACAGCAGGATGAGGCCGAGCGCGATCCCCAGCGCGCCCGCCAGCCACAGCCCGAAGCGCGCGCGCTCCGCCGCGGAGAACGTCCGGAAGGAAAAAAGATATTTCGCCGCGCAGATCAGCCAGACGAGGCAAAGGCCTTTCTCGGCTGCCCAGAGATACTCGGCGACGATCGTGTGACCGTCGCCAAAATCCCCTTGGGAAATCGTGCCGGAAAAACCCATATAGGAATCCAGCAGGTAATACCCGAAACCCCGGGCCAAAAACAGCAGGCCGACGAAAGGCAGCACCAGGGCAACCAGCGCCCACCAGGCGCGAC
>CALFNJ010000100.1 GCA_937902865.1 uncultured Opitutaceae bacterium | reverse complement strand
TCCGGCGGACAACTCCAACGCGTCTTCATCGCCCGCGCCCTCGCCGCCCGGCCGAAGGTGCTGCTCCTCGACGAGCCCACCACCGGCATCGACACCACCGGCCGTAGGGATATCCCTTGGGACGCCCCTACATTCGGAGCGGAATTCAGAAGCCAGAAAGCCTCGCCTCGTTCGTGGCTTCCTGGCTTCAGAACCAATCTGGTGTTTGTCGATCGACGTAGGGGCGTTCCTTGCGGACGCCCGGGTTTTGGCGATCGCTAAACCGGGCGTCCGCAAGGAACGCCCCTACGTCGAGCCTCGCGCCGTAAAAAAATTTTGATCTGAACCGAGGCAAAACGCCGGTGAGATTCGCGGTTTTTTGATAGAACACTTTGGGAGACAGCGAGTCATTCCTGGTGGTGGTGTTTGCCCAGAGAATTGAAATTTTTCCGCGACCAAGAACGACCATGTCAGCACTCACCCAGACTCAGAAAGAAAAAGCAGAAGAACTGTCGGATCCGCACCGGAAAGGCATCCGGATCCTCTATGTCGACGATCTGCCGGGCCTCCGCGAAGTGACGAGAATCGCCCTCGCCGCCGACGGCCATGCGATCGAATGCGCGGCGGACGCGCGCCAGGCGATGACCCGACTCGAGGCGCAGCCGTTCGGCTACGATCTCGTCATCACCGACCATTGCATGACCGACAAGAGCGGTCTCGAGCTGGTCGAGTGGATGCGCGCCCTCGCCTACTCCGGAAAGATCCTGGTGCTGACGGCCGAGGTGAACCCCGCGATCAGCGACGCCTACCGCCGCCTCCGCGTCGACGGCATCATCTACAAACCCACCTGGCCATCCGAGCTGCGACAGATCGTGAACGAGCTGATGGGATAACGGCGCGCGTCCGCAGGCGGACGCGCGGAGAACGTTCAACCTCCAACGTTCAACGTTGAACGTTCAAATCGGAGAACGAGGAACCGGATCGCTGATCATGGATGTGCCCGGGGCTGGTTCGATCATGTCGAGCTCGCGCTGACGGGATCTTCCAATCCAGCCGCCTCACAGCGGCGGCTGCATGCGATCACCGCCCGCCCCGGTTCGCTCCGGGCATTCAGCACCCGGGATCGAACGTTGGACGTTCAACGTTGAATGTTGGACGTTGAACGTTCCCGCGCCAGCGGGCGCGGGTCAGCGTCCGCCGCGGCGGGCGCGAGTGCGGGCGGCTTTCTTGGCACCGCGGGAACGCGTCGGAGAGGGCTTGGCGCGGCCCTGGCCGATCGCGGTGTCACGGGCGGCGTGACGGCGGACTTCGGTGGAGGCGCCGCGCTTCGGTGCTCCCATCTTGACGCCCGCGCGGCGGGCTTCGGAGAGGCCGATGGCAATCGCCTGCTTCCGTGACTTCACGTTGCCGCTGCCGCGTTTGAACGCGTGCATTTCCTCGCGGACAAATTCCCCAGCCTGCGTGCTGGGCTTCTTTCCCTGGCGCGCATCCGCGCGCGCCCGCTTTTTGGCAATGGCTTTGGGCATGATGGAATGAGCTGACTGATTGTGGTAGGGGCGTTCCTCGCGGACGCCCGTTTGGGATGAATTTCCAGCCGGGCGTCCGCGAGGAACGCCCCTACTTTCGGGTCAGGGCTGGGTCTTGACCGTGATATTATTCTGAACGCTCTTCACGCCCGAGACCGCGGCGGCGATCTGCTCCGCACGGGCCTTCTCCACCGCCGTGTCGACGAAGCCGCTGAGCTGCACGACACCTTTGAACGTCGTGACGGAGACATCGAGCGCCTTCACGGTGTCATCACGGACGAAATCCGCTTTGACCTTGGCGGTGATGGTCGTGTCGTCCACGAGCTCGCCGGTGCTCTGCCGCGTGGCGGTGGCCGCGCAACCGCTCACGAGCGAGGTCAACACGAGCCCGCCGGTGGAGAGCAGCATGGCCACGGCGAGGAATGAGGCGGAAACCGCCGAGCGGGTTTTGCGGGAGGCCAGGAAGAGAGAGGAATGAAGATGAGGGTGCATCCGGCGTTAGTTTCTCGCTCACGCCACCGGTTCGCCGCGCCGGCCGCTTTCCGGGAATGCCCGGAGGGTCGGCCCGGGAAAGGAAGAGGCGGTTTTTCGAAGGCGGAAAATCCGAGTAGGGGCGTTCCTCGCAGACGCCCATTTCGGAGATCGCGAACCAGGGCGTCCGCAAGGAACGCCCCTACCGTGGCAAAGTCCGGCCATCCGACGGCTTGCGGATTGCGCATCCTCCGGGGAGCGACTACGTCCTGCATCCTGATGTCCGGCAATTTCCCCGCCCCGTCCGCCCGCGCTGAGACCGAGGCTTCCTGGTGGTGGCCGTTCGATCCGCGGCGAAGCCTGCGGGCACGAGCGGCGCTCGGCGCGGGTATGGTGACGTTGGCGCTGGCACTGCTCGCGAGCTGGGGCATCGCCCGGATCCTGCACGAACAAATCCGCGACCACGTCGGAGCGCGGCTCGAAGCCCTCGCGGCGGAAACCGCGGACAAGCTCGATCGCGCGCTGTCGGAACGCTATCGCGAATTGGAATTCACCGCGGCGCTTGCACCGCTGCGCGCACCCGGCGCGACGGCCGAGGAGCGCCGACATCTGCTGGAATCGGTCCGGGAAAAATCCTCCGACTACGCCTGGATCGGCCTGGCCGATGCGCACGGCACGGTCGGCACCGCGACGGGGCATGTCCTCGAGGGAGCGGACGTGCGGGTGCGCGATTGGTTTCGGATCGGACAGAACAAGCCCTACCTCGGCGACGTACGCGACGCGCCGGAGTTGCCGGCCGCCGACGACGTGCCCGCCGGAACTTCCCGTCGCGTGCTGGATATCAGCCTGCCAGTCCTGGCCGCGAACGGGCAGCTGATCGGCGTGCTCGGCGCGCAGGTGAACTGGGCGACCTTGGCGCCGGAAATCGTCGCCTCAGTGCTGCCCCTGGCGGTTCGCCGCGAACGCATCGGCCTGACGATCTACTCGGCGCGCCGCGAAGTGCTCCTCGACTCCGGCGGATCGGGCTGGAGCGAACCCTTTGAGGCGCCCGACCTGCCTGACCGCAGCAAGCTGCGGGGCTTCCTGCTCGAGGATACCGCCAACGGCGCATCGTTCGTCACCGGCTACGCACGCAGCCGCGGTCTGCGCGATTTTCACGGACTCGGCTGGCTGGTGGCGGTCCGCCAGCCAGTCGACCAAGTCTTCGCGCCCGCGCGGACCTGGCAGCGGCAAATCTTGGAAGCAGGGCTGGCAGCCACCCTCGCGGCGGCGGCCATCGGCTGGCTGCTGGCGTCGCGCCTCACCCACCGTCTGCGCGTGATCGGCGCGGCCGCAGACCGGATTCGGCAGGGCGATGTTCTCACGGTGATGCCCCTGCCGCGCGACCGCGGGGAATTGTCCGCGACGTGCGGTGCGCTCGGCGCCATGGTGGACGAATTCCGCCAGCGACAGGAAGCGCTCGAGACCGAAAATCTGCGCCTGCAGGCGAGAAGTAACAAGTAACAGGCACCAAGTAACAAGAGAGGGTGCACTGCGCCGCCGGGCGGAGAAAAAAGGACTCGCTGAGGCGAGACAGACAGGGACGCCGTCGGAATGCCTGTTCGCGTCGCTGACGAGGTGCCCGCCGACCTTCGGGCGGCGGTGTTTCGGTTTGCGGGCTCAGCACCGTCGCCCAGAGGTCGACGGCCACCTCGTCACGTAATACGTGACATCATCCGGGCGCGCAGCGCGGACTCCCTTGTTACTTGGTATCTGCCACCGGTTACTTCTGCGCCGCTACTTCTGCGTCGCCAGACGCCGCTTCCACTCCTGGTAGGCGGGGAAAACGGCGCCAGGATCGGTGCGGTACCAGGCGTAGCCGAGGCGGCGTTCATGCGACAGCTCGCCGAACACGTAATGGATGGTGCGATCGCGATCGCCGAAGATGGGCCGGCCCGTGCCGATCTCGTAGAAGCGAGCCCAGAGATCCGGCGCGCCGGCCTTCGGCACCAGTCCGGATCCGTGGTCGTCGTTGCGGTTCCAGGTCATGCCGTGGATCGCGCGGGCCGGGAACCACCGCATCGCGTCCTCGATCGCGGCGATGATCGCCGGTGTCGGCTGGGGCAATCCCATGAGGAACTGCACGAGGCGGGCGCTCTCGGACGAGCATTCGGAAACCGGTTCGAAATTGCGCGCGGCGCAGGGCTGGAGCGTCAGCGCGTCATGCTGCTGACCCCACACCGTGCGATGTCCGTCCGGCCCATGCAGCTGCGCCGTCAGGATGCACTGGAGCGCGCGCTCCACGCGACGGCCCGCCTCCGCCGCATCGGGCTCGGGCACGAAGGCGAACTCGGCCCGGCGCAGATTGATGTCGCGGAGCAGGTCGATGATGTGCGTCAGCGCGTCATCGTTGAAGGTGACCGCATCGTGATAACCCCCGACCAGCGGATAGATCTGCGGGAAGCCGCCATTCGGGTATTGCGAATCGAACACGTAATCGAGTCCGCGGTGAAACGAATCGCGCCACGCCCGCGCGCGCTCGCCATCGCCGCCGGCGGAAAACACGCGGGCGAGAAAGCGCAGCTCGTAGATGGTGGAATCGTTGTCGAAGGTGCCGACGCTCCAGGCGTCGTGATGCTCGTCCTTCGGGCCGGGATCGCGCGAGTAGTCACCGGTCTTCACCCAGCCGCCCGTCGCCACCTGCCAGTGCACGACATGGTCCGCGACCAGCCGCGCTTCCTCGGAGGCGTACCAGGCCGCCGGCGCGTTGAGCTTGAGCCCCTGGCTGTACGTCGACGGCACGGGCGGACCGGAGCTGGGCGTGGTCGGTGAATGATCTTCCGAATCAAACGCCGGCAGCAGCGCCCGGCGTTTTTGAGAAATCTCCCAGTACGCGCGCCAGGCGGGCTGTTCAGTCGTCGGCAGCGCTGCGATCCGCGCTTCCGTCACCGGCAGAAACTGGTCCGGCGGCCATGGCCGGGGGGCGTCCGTCGCGGCAGCGGCCTGAACAGACGGAACGACGACAGCGGCAAACAAGGCGGCGAAGGTCACAGCCGCGAGACGCGGCGACGCGAGGGGGTTCATGCCGCGAAATAAACCGCAAACCTCCGAAATCGAAACACCAAATAATCTCCTCCGCAGGCTCGATCCGGACCTTATCTGGAACTCAGGAAATCAGGAACGGAGGCGGGGCAACGATCCTCAGCGACTTGAAGGGGAACACAGAGGTCGCGGCAAAGGTAGGGCGCGGCGTCTCCGCCGAGCCGCGGCTCACCGGGACGGTTCGCCCTACCTTCAAGGCGGTTCCTCCGCATCATTTTGCTCCGCGACCTCCTTTCCCCTCCGCGACCTCCGTGCTCCCCTCCCTACCTGTCACGTAATACGTGACGTGACAGGCACGGCGCGCGGCGCGGACTCTCCTGTTACTTGTTACCTGGCACTTGTTACTTCCGCATGTGCAGCGCGCGGGGGTGCTGCCAGCGTGCAGCCCGTTTT
>CALFNJ010000099.1 GCA_937902865.1 uncultured Opitutaceae bacterium | reverse complement strand
AGCACAGTCATGCGGCGAAACCGGGACGACGGGTTGGGAACAGACACATCCCGCTAGATGCAATGTCCCGCTGGGAAACTGACAAGGTCATTTCCGATCCGCGGCGAGCCGGCGCACGCCCACCAAGGCGCCCGTAAACGTCCGCGCGAGCCCGACTTCCTGCGGGCTTTCGAGGAGAAAATCCCCCTCCGCCGCCAGGACCCGTTTCCCCTCGAGGGACACCGCGCAGGCACGCTGCTGGCGCTTCCATTCCTCGGCGGAAGTGCCCGCCGGACGCAGGCCGTCAGGGAAAAAGCCGCCCCACTCGATCTGCAGCCGCTGCTGGCGCCCGGCCTCGATCGGCAGCGATTCGCCGGCAACCACGCGGCCACCGTGTTCGCGCAGGGAGAAATGCGCCCGGCCATCCGGCTCGTAATTGATCTCGAGCGCGTCCTCGCCGCCTTCGGGACCGGTCGTGAGGATCAGCTCGCGACCCGCGGCCGGCAATTTTTCCGGCCAGCTCACCGTCAACTCCAACGGACCGGTGCCCTGCGCAAACCCGTCCGGCGGCGCGTGGGTTCCCCGCTCCCAGCGCACGATCTGGCCCGTGAATTTCCGGCCAAACGTGTCGGTGAGCCGGTTCTCGCCGATCGCCACCTGCTCGGGCGTGGCGTCATATGCCTTGACCGGTGCGTCGATGAGCGTGGCTCCGTCCCACTTGATCCGCGCCTGGCTCTTGGCCACCGCGGCGGCGACGAGGGAAAAATCCGCAAAATAGGGACTGTCCGCCGCCGGGTAGAGCATCGGCAGGTCGATCTCGAGGACGTGCGGACGATTGAAGTCCACGGCCGTCACTCCGCCGTTCGGCCCGCCGCCACCGGTATGTTCGTAGCCGATGATGACATGCTCCGCGTCGTGGTAACGGATCCAAAGATAGTCGGCCCGCTCCCGCGAAGGACCGCTGACCAGCAGCGGCTCGAACGTGGCGCTGAGTCCCTTGGGCAGGTTCAGCGTCAGGCGCACCGGTCCGTACGCCGGCTCCGGGCCGGCCGCGACGAGATAAGGCCGGAACACGAACGGTCCGCCCGAGCTGTGTCCAGCCGGGCTCGGCATGGGCTGCGCCGCCACGATCTTGCCGGTGAAGCTCGCGCCTGCCGCCGGGCTGTTCAGCGAATTCTTCCCGAACACCGGCGGCTGTCCGCCCGCCGGATGAAACCCGCGCGACTGCGCCCAGACCAGCTGGCCGCGGAACTTGACCAGCAGCGTCTTCGCCAGCTCGCGCGCCTCGGGGGTCTGCGGAGTCGGATAGAAAGAGCCGAGGCTCGCCTCGATCAGGCTCACTTCGCCGGGGACGGTCACGAGCGGATCGCTCCAGGCCGGCTCCGTGCCGGCGTGCTCGAAGCCGAGCCGAACGTGCGTGTCGTCCACATATTGCACCATCAGCAGATCCCCCGCGCCCGGCGCGCCCGTCGCGATCAGCGGCTCCTTGCTGCCCGGCGCGCCCGCGGGAAGGACCACGGCGAGCCGCACGAAGGCATTGCCCGTGAAAGCCGCCGGCACGCGGTGCTCGCGACTCACCCCGAGAATTTCGCCGGTGAACTTCGGATCGGTGTACTTCGAGATATCGTTCTTCCCCACCCGCACGAAACCCGGCGTCGTGTCGAAGAAGTCCTGCTCGCCGCGCAGATAGGGCACGCCATCGAGGGTGATCTGGAAGGTGTGCTTCGCCTCCTGCACCTGCGCATCCGTCCACTCCGCATAAAACGGATGCCCCGCGGGCGGATAGAGCGCACCGGAATAGAGGCCGATCCGGTGCGGTTCGCTGTAGTCGACCGGAATCGGCTGGCTCAGGAGTTCCTCGTGGTTGGTGCGCGTGTAGCCGAGCTTCACGGAGCGCCCGTCGGGCTCGTAGTAGACGTAAAGGTAGTCGGAGCGGTACGCCACGCCGGTGACCACCACCGGCTCGATCCGGCCGGGCCGGTCGCGGGGAAACTTCATCGTCACCTCCACCGGGCCGTAGGCTTCGGCGAACCGCGCCTCCCACCACATCACCGGCTGGTTCACCCAGCGGCTGATCCCGACGAACGCGTCATGCCGGTGGGCCTTGAACATTCCGTTGTGCTGGAAGGCCGCCAGGACGTTGAACAGCACCGCCGCCGCCGCCGCCACGCCCGCCGCCGCGCGGAACCAGCGGCCGGGCCGGACTTCCTCCACGCTTCCCACCAGCAACAGGCCGAGGCCGGCGAGCAGCAGCAGCGCCGGCAGGAACTCCACCATGTAGCGGTTGGTCGTGCCGCCAAAGATGAGGATCGGCGCCACCGCCGCGGCAAAGCCCACCGCCCACAACTTCATCCAGTCCCGCACGGCCGGGTCGCGGCGCGAGAAGCGCGCCCAGAGGAACGGCGCCACCGCGGCCAACAGCCAGAATGGCATATTCGGCAGGATCCCGAACGGATCCTCCACGCCGAGTTGCCCCGCCGGACGCACGCCGGGATAGTCCCCCACCACCTCGACGAACGGGAAATACCTCTGCCACTGCGCCGGCGCCAAAAAATAATGGTAGAAGTTGAAGGGCACGAACTCCCGTCCGCTCATCCTCGCGTGCTGCTGGTCGCCGCCGCCCAACTGGTACCTCATGCCGAACTCGAGCGGCTGGCCGAAGCGGACCTCGTTGTAGACCATCAGCGCGATCACGCCCGCCGCGACCGGCACCAACAGCGCCAGCGCTTCCCGCCAGCGGCTCCAGCCCCACTTCCGCTCCCAAGCCAGCCAGGCGCCAAATCCGGTGAGGGCGGTCACGCACACCACGAACGTCGGGCGGGAGCCGATCGCCAGCGCGAAACAGACGCCCGCCAGCGCCAGCAGCGCCAGCCGTCCGCGCCGGCGGCCAATCGCCGCGAACAGCAGCCAGTAGCCGGCGCAGGAAAACGCGTAGGCCGCCGCGATCGGAAGCTCCCAGACGCTGTTGCGCGTCAGCATCATCAAACAGAGGTTGCCGCCGCCGAGCAGGAGCGCCGCCAGCCAGACCATGCCGGTGCGGCAGCGGGGAAAATGCCGCCGGCGCACCGCCAGCAGCAAGCCCAGCGACGCGAGGTAGCCGGCGATACAGAAGGTCACCGTCGCGAGACCTTGCGGAAATTGGCCGCCCGCCAGCAGGCGGAAGGGCAGCAACAGCGTGACCACCGGCGCGGCGCCGAAATAGAGATAGTATCTTCCCTTGTAGTAGGTCGCATCGTGCAGCACCCCTTCCAGGCCGGCCCGCTGCTGCGGGTCGTAGGGATTCGCGAGGGCCGCCAGCGTCGCCGGCGGACGCATCATCATCGAGGTTCGCCCGTGGATGAAGCCGTCGACCAGGGAATGGTAATACTCCGTGGTGTCCTTGTTGACGGTGAAAAGATAGACCAGCTTCGTCGTCGAAAAAATTGCGTACGCCCAGACCACCACCAGGGTGATCGCCACCAGGCCCACGGCCTCACGCCATCCGGTGGATTTCAAGGCCGGGCGCATGTCGCTCGGATCACGCCAGCTCCACTTCCTGCCCCCGCTGACGCACCGAACGCTGTGCCGCCTCGAGGATCGCCGTCACGTCCGCGCCAAAACGGCCGTCCGAAACCGGCGCGGTGCCCCGGCTGACCGCGGACACGAAGTCCGCCGCGAGCGCCGCGAGCGCTTCGCCGCCGGAAATCTTCGGCGAGTAGACGTCCCCCGCGCGGTAGTCGAAGAGCAGCCGGCTGCGCTCCTCGTCCGACCTCGCCTGGTAACCCGAGTCGTACACCTTCACCGGCTCGTTCTGGTCGAGATCATTATAGAGAACCATCTTCCGGTCTCCGCCGATGAGGATGTGGCGGATCTTCACCGGCGACACCCAGGAGCAATTGAGATGGACGACCAGCCCCGAAGCGTAGCGCAGGACGAGGAAGCCGATGTTCTCCGGCGCGCCCGCCGTGTGCGCGGTCGCCACCGCGCTGACCGCGAGAGGACGCTCCGGCGTGAGATAGTTCACGATCGAAAGGTCGTGCACCGCCAGATCCCAGAGCACGTTCACGTCGTGCTGGAACAGTCCGAGATTGATGCGCGTCGAGTCGATGTAGCGCAGCTGTCCGAGATCGCCGGCCTCGACCAGCGCTTTGATTTTCCGCACGGCCGGATGGTACAGGAACGTGTGGTCGACCATCAGCACCCGCTGCTGGCGGGACGCGAGCGCGATGAGTTCGTCCGCCTCGCGCCGCGAGGTCGTCAGCGGCTTCTCCACCAGCACATGGCGACCCGCCTCCAGCGCGCGCTTGGCGAGCGGGAAATGGGTGGAGACCGGCGTCGCCAGCGCCACCGCGTCGAAATCCGGATCGGCCAGCAGCCGGTCGAAGGACGAAAAGACCTTCACCGCGGGAAAATCCTTCTGGGCGCGGCTGAGCCGGTCGGGGCTTTCATCGCACACCGCCACGGTGCACCCGGCAGCCGCCTGCAGGAAATTGCGGACCAGCTTGGGTCCCCAGTAGCCGTAGCCGACGATACAAATGCCTTTCATGGAAAACTAACGAGGAAGGAAAAGCCGGAGGCGAGGCAAGCGATTACTCCAGCCGCCGCGGCTCAAGCCGGCGCCGCTTTCGTCGCGAAGACATGCCGCTGCATCACGATGAAGGAGAAGGCCATTTGCGCCACCGAAGCGATCCCGGAGGCGAGCCACGGCGGTGTGGCGGTGAAGTGGATCACCGCCTTGAAAACCGCGGTCTGCACGAGAAAGGCCACCACCATCATGCCCAGATAAACCGAGAGCTGGCCGGCCCGCACTTCCGTGCGATGACGAAACGTCCACCACTTGTTCAGGCAGAAGTGCAACCCCACCGCCAGCGGGTAGGCCGCGAGATAGGCCAGGTCCGGACCGATCCATTTTCCAAAGAGCCAGTTCAGTCCCATGAACGATCCCGTGACGACGGCGCCGACGATCCCAAAGCGGAACAGCTTCGTGCCTAGGAGCCAGCGCAGCCCCTTGAACAGCTTCGCCCACAGGCCTGATTTCAGCATGCGAGAAAAACGGGCCGACCGCCGCGCGCTGACAAGCATCAAAACGCCTCGATCGGCAAAGGCCGGTTATCCGGCCTCGGTCCCGGCACCGGAAGCGTAGTCGCCGATCCCGCCGCGTGCGTCCGGATCTGGATTAGGACGGCGCCCTCGCGTCGACCAGGCCGTCCGGCCCCGCGGGTGATTTCCGCCGCGACCACACTTCCCTGATGCCGGCCGCGATCAGCGTCAGCCAGGCGGCGACGCTACCCGCCAGCGCCAGCTTCAGCCGAGTCGTGCCTTCGTAGGTCAGTTCTACGGTGTTCCGGCCCGGCGGCAGCGCGATCGTCACCAGCTTCTCCGCCGAGGGCTGCACCGCCACCGGCCGGCCGTTGACCGTAGCGCGATAGCCGGGAATCAACACTCGCGGCGTTTCGAGCAGCACCGGCTGGTCGACCGCGACTTCCGCCC
>CALFNJ010000098.1 GCA_937902865.1 uncultured Opitutaceae bacterium | reverse complement strand
CGCTCGGGGTCTGCCTCGTCTGGATCCCCTACTTCCTGGTTTCCAAGCGGGTCAAAAACACGTTCATACGCTGACGCCACTCGCGCCTGCCATCCGGGCGCAACGTTCAGGATCTGACCCAGGAGCCACCGGCTGAGACCCAGCATTGAACGTTCAACATTGAGCGTTGGACGTTGCACGTTCCGTCGCCCGCCTGGTACCGCCAGCGGTGCCGCCGCTCACTCCACTTTCATCCGCGCGCGGTAGAAGGCCTCGCACCTGGCGTAGATTTCCTTCGGCGAGCCGAGCGTGAGCGCCTCGGCCGCCAGCGCCTTGGCGTCGGCCATCGTCATGTTTCGGATGAGGAACTTCACCGGTGGCAGCAGCGGCGGGGTCATGCTCAGGCTGTCCACGCCGAGGCCAAGCAGCAGGGGCACGAAGATCGGGTCGCCAGCCATTTCGCCGCAGACTCCGACGCTGATCTTGGCGCGATGCGCTTCCTCGACGATGTGCTGGAGCGTCCGGATGACGGCCGGATGCGAAGGCTCGTAAAGATGCGCGATGCGATCGTTCACCCGATCGATCGCCAGCAGGTATTGAATGAGGTCATTCGTCCCGATGCTGAAGAAGTCGCACTGCCGGGCCAGGATGTCAGCCGTCGCCGCGGCGCTCGGAATCTCGATCATGCTGCCGATTGCGAGCTTCTCGTCGAACGGCTGGCCGCGCGCCCGGAGCTCTTCCTTGCACTCGTCGAGCACGGCGTTCGCCCGCGCGAGCTCCTCGCTGCCGCTGATCATCGGGTACATCAGCCGGATCGTGCCGTGCGCACTCGCCAGCAGGATCGCCCGCAGCTGGTCCTTGAAGATCAGCGGATGCTCCAGACAGAAGCGGATCGCCCGGAAACCCATGAAGGGATTGTCCTCCTTCGGGAACAGGCCGGGATTTCCCGTCATCGGTTTGTCGCCGCCGAGGTCGAGGGTCCGGATGATCACCGGGGCCGGCGCCAGTGCCTGCGTCACTTCCTTGTACGCGAGGAATTGCTCCTGCTCCGTCGGGATCCGCGCCGAGTTGAGATACAGGTACTCCGTGCGGAACAGGCCGACGCCTTCCGCGAAATACTCCTTCACCAGGGCCACCTCGTCCACCTTCTCGATGTTGGCCATCAGCTCGATCTTCACGCCGTCGAGGGTCACCGCCGGCTGGCGGTTGGCCGCAAACAGGCGGTCTTCGTAGCCTTTTTTCTGCAGCCGGATCTGGCCGTAGCGGAACAGCGTCTGCTCGGAGGGATTGATGATGACCGTGCCGTCGTAGCCGTCGACGATCGCCCAGTCGCCATCCTGGATCTTCGAGGTCAGGTTGCGCACGCCCACCACCGCCGGGATCCGCATTGAGCGGGCGACGATCACCGCGTGGCTCGTCTTGCTGCCGGTATCGGTGACGATCGCCAGCGCCTGGCTGCGGTCGATGCTCGCCGAATCGGAGGGCGTGACGTCGTTGGCGACGATGATCCGCTTGTCTGCCAGCTTGCTGAGGCTGTTCGCCGCCTGGCCGAGGAGATTGTGCAGGACGCGCTGCGCGACGTCGCGGATGTCTCCGGCGCGTTCGCGCAGATATTCGTCATCGATCTGGTCGAACGCCTTGATGTAGCGGGCCGACACCTGGTTGAAGCAGGTCTCGATGTTGCGCGAGGTGGACTCGAACTCGCGGATCGTCTCGCCAATCAGCGCCTGGTCCTCGAGCACCATGAGATGGGCGTCGAAGATGCGGGCCTCGTCGGGACCGAGGTTCTTCTCCACCTCGCCCTGGATCTTGGAAATCTGCTGGCGCGTCAGCAGCAGCGCCTGCTCGAACCGCGCGATCTCCTCCATGCGCTTGCCCGGATCGACGACATAGCTCGGCACCTCGACGTCACTCTGCAGGTAAACAAAGACCGGCCCATAGGCGATGCCCTGCGAGGCGGAAATGCCCTGCACGACGATCTCGTTTTTTTTCGATGGCATTGAAAAGCGGCTGCCACCAGGCGAGGTGAGGCTGGTGGCCTGCGACGATAACGCCCCCGCCCGGCAAGGGGTCAATGCGATTCAAGTCGGGCCGACAAATCGGGCGAATCTCTGCGCGTTCCGACCGGAGAGGTGGCCGCCGACCTCCGGGCGGCGATTGTTCAGCTCGGCGGCCGCGCGACGCAAAATCGACCACGGAACCGTCGCCCGGAGGTCGACGGCCACCGCAACACCCTCAGGCCAGCCGCGTTTCCACCGCCAGCGCGTCCCCACCCCACGCCGTTCGAATCGCCGCCTGCATCTCCACCACTTTCTTCGGTCCGAATTTTTCCGGCAGCAGCGCAAAGCAGGCGCTGCCGCTTCCGCTCATCCCCGCCGCCACGCCGAAATTCGCCCGGAGCGATTCCAGCAGCACCGGCAGCGCCGGATATTTGGCGAAGGCCACGGGTTCGAAACTGTTGAACAGCAGTTTCTCCGCCGGCGCCGCGCCGTCAGTCAGCCACGCCGCCAGCCGCGCCTCGGCGTCGGTCGCCGGCAGATAGCTCGCCGGCGCTTGTGCCGCCAGCCGGCCGTAGGCCCACGGGGTCGCGATGCCGAAACTCGGCTTGAACACCAGCACCCTCCGCTCGCGGAGGCGCACCGCAGCGGCCGCCGGCAGCGGCTCGAGCTTCTCCCCCCGGCCGCGCATCGTCATCGGACCGTCGTGCAGGAAAAGTGCGCAATCGGAGCCGAGCCGAGCCGCCAGACCCGCCAGCGCGTCCGCCCCCAGCGGGTTGCCCGCCAGGACATTGAGCGCGCGCAACGCCGCGACGGCATTGCTGCTGCCTCCGCCCAGGCCCGCTCCCGGCGGCACCCGCTTCGCGAGGCGGAACTTCGCTCCGCCCGGCCAGCGAGTCGCCTCGCGGAAGACCCGCGCCGCTTTCAGCACGAGATTCGATTCATCCGTCGGCACCGCAGGGTCGTCGCACTCCACCGTGAATATGTCCGCCGGTTCCGTCGTCAGCTCGTCACCCCAGGCCAGCGGCGCCGCGACCGACACGAGGTCGTGAAAGCCGTCCGCCCGCCGCTGGGTCACAGCGAGGAACAGGTTCAGCTTGGCCGGGGAAAAAGTGACGGCTGGATTCACGCGAATGCAGAAAAACGTTGGCGAGGCTGCGGCCCGGGCGTCAGCATTTTTCGCACATGTCCTGCGATCTCATCCTCGTCCTCGACGCCCCCTCGCCCCGCGAAGTCACGCCCGCCCTCAAGCAGCTTTCCGGCACCGTGCGGTGGGTGAAGGTCGGCCTCGAAATGTTCACCGCCTGCGGACCCGACTGCGTGCGCGAAATCGCCGGGCTGGGCTTCAATGTCTTTCTCGATCTCAAGCTCCACGACATCCCCACCACCGTCGCCAAGGCCGTCGAGTCGGTCTCCCGCCTGCCGATCCAGATGCTCACGCTGCACACCGGCGGCGGCCGCGAGATGATGGCCTGGGCCGTCAAGGCCCAGCAGCAGCACGCGCCGAACCTGCGCCTGCTCGGCGTGACGGTGCTCACCTCGATGAGCGGCCAGCAACTGAACGAAACCGGCGTCGCCGGCACGCCCGAGGCCCAGGTCGTCCGGCTCGGCCGGCTCGCCGTGGACGCCGGACTGCGCGGGCTCGTCTGCTCCCCACTCGAGATCGCTCCGCTTCGCGCCGCCCTTCCCGTCGACGTCGCCCTGGTCACGCCCGGCATCCGTCCGCGCGACGCCAAGGCCGATGACCAGACTCGCGTCATGACCCCGGGCGAAGCCGCCCGCGCCGGCGCCAGCTACATCGTCGTCGGCCGCCCCATCTTCAAAGCTCCCGACCCCGTCGCCGCCGCCCGCGCCATCCTGGCCGAGCTGCAATCCGCCTGACGCCGCGCCCTTTTGCCCGACGAATTACGGACCGCGGATTGCTGATTTCCCAATCCAAAATCCAAAATCGAGAATCCAAAATTCGCATGAGTCGCACCGCCGCCATCCTCCTCGCCGCCGGCAGCGGTCGACGCATGCAGCGCGTGGTCGCCGACAAGGTCCTCGCGCCGCTCGGCGGCCGGCCGGTCTTCGCCCACTCCGCCGCGGCGTTCATCACGAGCGGCATCGCCGATTACTACGTCGTCGTTTATCGCGACCAGCGGCAGATGATGGAGCTCTCCGCCTACGCGCCCACGCCCTCCGTGCTCGTCCAGGGCGGACGCGAGCGTCAGGACTCGGTGACCAACGCCCTCGCCGTCCTTCCTCCCGACATCGCGCAGGTCTTCATTCACGACTGCGCGCGGCCCCTCATCCGCCCCGAGCAGCTCGTCGCGCTCCACAAGATCGTCCGGAAGGAAAACGCCGTGGTGCTCGCGCATCGCGTCACTGATACGATCAAGGAACACAACGATCGCGCCCGCCTGCGGACCCTCGATCGTTCCCGTCTTTGGGCGATGGAAACGCCGCAGGTCTTCGCCCGCGACCTGATCGTCCGGGCCTACGCGCGCGTCCAGGCCCGCGGGCTCCGCATCACCGACGACGCGGCCGCCGTCGAGGGACTCGGTCATCCGATCGCCCTGCTGGAAAATCCGCACCCCAATCCCAAGGTCACCACGCCCGCCGATCTCGACTACCTCGAGTTCCTCCGCTCCCGTTCCCGCTGAGCTTCGCGCCCTCGGCCCCCGGCTCATTCACCTGTCTCCCGTCCCCAGTCTCCTGTCTCCTGCTTCCCTCATGCCCACCTTTCGCATCGGACACGGCTATGACATCCACCGCCTCGTGCCCGGACGGCCGCTCGTGCTGGGCGGCGTGCGGTTCGCGACGGATTACGGCCTGGAGGGCCATTCCGATGCCGACTGCCTGACACACGCCATCTGCGACGCACTGCTCGGCGCCGCCAGCCTGCCGGACATCGGCCATCTTTTTCCGAACACCGACCCCGCATACAAGAACGCCGACTCCCAGGTTCTGCTGCAGCGGGTCTGCGCGGAGATCGCGAAACTCAATTTCGATATCGTCAACATCGACGCCACGGTGATCGCCGAAAAGCCCAAGATCGCCCCGCAGCTCGCCGCGATGAAGGCCGCCCTGGCCAAATCCACTCGCCTCGTCGCCGACGAGATCGGCCTCAAGGCCACCACCAACGAGGGCATCGACGACATCGGTCGCGGCCTCGCCATCGCGGCGCACGCGGTCTGCCTGCTCAAGCGATGAGCCTCCTCGGCGGCAGCGCGATTTCCTCCGCGACACTCGTCCGGCGCTTCCTCGTCCTCGCCGGGTCGGCGTTGACACTCGTCCTGTTCGCCGCAGGTTGCGCGCGCCAGGCCGGCACGGAAGCCACGCGCGGCAACCAGGAACAGGTCCTGCACCGGGGCATCGGCTATGAGGTGGGCGATCTCGATCCCCATCTCGCCGTCAACATCTCGGAAATGGACATCGCCTCCGCGCTGTTCGAAGGACTCGTCGCCGAGGACCCGGTCGACCTGCACCCCGTGCCCGCCGTCGCCGAACGCTGGGAGATTTCTCCCGATCAGCTCACCTACACCTTCCATCTGCGCAACGGCGCGCGCTGGTCCAACGGCACGCCGGTCACCGCGGAGGACTTCATCGCCTCCTGGCGCCGCGTGCTCACGCCATCGCTCGCCGCGCCCAACGCCAGTCTGCTCTATGTGCTGCAGGGCGCCGAGGCGTTCGCCAAAGGCGCCGACAAGGACTTCCGCTCGGTCGGCGCCAAGGCGCTCGATCCGCAGACCGTGCAGGTGACCCTCGCCCAGCCCACGCCCTACTTTCTTTCCCTGCTTTCGCATCCGGCGTGGCTGCCGGTGCCGATGACGGTCATCGCCGCCTCCGGCCCCGTCGCGGAACGGGGCAATCCCTGGACCAAGCCCGGCAAACTCGTGGGCAACGGACCCTTCCAGCTGCAGTCCTGGGAGCCGAACCAGCGCATCGTCGTCGTCAAGTCGCCCACCTACTGGGACGCCGCCACCGTCCGGTTGAATGCGATCCATTTTCATCCGATCGACAGCCTCGACGCGGAGGAACGGGCGTTCCGCGCCGGGCAGCTCCACATCACGTATGCTCTGCCGTTCAGCAAAGTGGAGGCCTACCGCCGCGACGCACCCCAGCTGCTGCGCATCGATCCCTATCTGAATACCTATTTCCTTCGTTTCAACGTCGGCAGCCCGTTCCTCAACGAGCCGCGCGTCCGCCGCGCCCTCGCACTCGGCATCGACCGCGCCACGATCGTCGGCAAGGTGCTGCGCGGCGGCCAGCTCCCCGCCGAAGCCTTCACTCCGCCGGACACGGCGGGCTACACCCCGGCCGCGCACCTGACCACGGATTTTGCCGAAGCGCGCCGACTGCTGGCCGACGCCGGTTATCCCGGCGGCAAGGGGCTGCCGACTTTCGAACTGCTCCTGGGAAGCTCGGAAAACCACCGGCTCACCGCCGAAGCCATCCAGGAAATGTGGCGCCGCGAGCTCGGCGTGCAGGTGCGCCTCGTGACCCAGGAGTTCAAGTCGGTCCTCGCCCAGCGCCGCACCGGCAACTACCAGATCCTGTTCTCCGACTGGGTCGGGGATTATCTCGATCCCAACACGTTTCTCGACGTCTGGCGCAGCGACAGCGGCAACAATTACACCGGTTGGTCGAGTCCCGCCTACGATTCACTGCTGCGCTCCGCCTCCCTCACGCCCGATCCGGCCGCCCGCCTCGCGTTCTTCCAGCAGGCCGAAAAGCTCCTGCTCGATGCCGCTCCGTTCGCGCCACTCTATTACAATTCGCATATTTTTCTGCTCCAGCCGTCGGTGAAAGGTTGGCATCCGACGCTGCTCGATCATCATCCCTACAAACACGTGTGGCTCGAGGAATCGTCCAAGCCGTAGCGATCGCACCTCCGTGATCTTTCCCCCGAGATCTTTTTTGTCCTGGCTGACCGCCGGCTTCATTTTGATCGGCGCGGCCGGCTGCTCGCGACCCGAGCCGACATCGACGCTCGCCAAGGAACAGGTGCTGCGCGTCAGCCAGCGTAACGAGCCCGCCGACCTCGATCCCGCGCGGAGCACGCTCCCGGACGAATTCTTCATCATCCGCGCCCTCGGCGAGGGACTCGTCACACGCGCCCCCGGCGGTGGCCAGCGGCCCGGCGCCGCCGAGCGCTGGGACGTCTCCCCCGATGGACTCACCTACACGTTCCATCTCCGCGAGAACGCCAAATGGTCCAACGGCGAGCCGGTCGCCGCCGCTGATTTCATCGCTTCCTACCAACGTCTGCTGACCCCCGCCACCGCCGCCCCCAAGGCTTCACTCTTCTTCATGGTGAAGAACGCGCAGGCGTTCGTCGCGGGCCAGCTCGCCGATTTCAACGCCGTCGGCCTCCACGCGCCCGACGCGCACACGGTCGTCATCACACTCGAGCGGCCCACCCCGGACTTCCTGGCTTACGCCGCCAGCGGACCTTGGATTCCCGTCAACCCGCGGATCGTCGCGCGCCTCGGACGCGACTGGACGCGCCCCGGAAATTTCGTCGGCAACGGCCCGTTCGTCCTCACCGAGTGGACGCCGCCCCAGCGGATCGTCGTGAAGCGCAATCCGATCTACGCGGATAACGCC
>CALFNJ010000097.1 GCA_937902865.1 uncultured Opitutaceae bacterium | reverse complement strand
CTGCACGAAATACGGCTTCTCGCTGTTGGCCCGATGGGGTCGGAGCACCTTGTCGAAGTGCCGGCCCTTCGGCTGCGAATCGAGCACGCCATTGGCCAGCGCGAGGATCTGCGGGGTGGAACGGTAGTTGGTCTCGATTCGGTGGATCGCCGTGCCGGGATGGCGGTCGGGGAAGGTGAGGATGTTCTCCACGTTGGCGCCGCGCCAGGTGTAGATGCACTGCGCGTCGTCGCCCACCGCCATGACCTGGTGGTGCGAGCCGATCAGGTCCACGATCTGCGACTGGAGCGTGTTGGTGTCCTGGTATTCGTCGACCAGCACGTGGCGGAAACGGTGGGCGAAATAGGCCGCGGTGTCGGGCGACTTCCGGAGCAGCTCGAGCCAGTATTCGAGGAGATCGTCGTAATCGAGGACGTTGGCCTCGCGCTTCGCCTCGGCGTACCGCTTGGCGAAGAGCGGAGCGCGCTCGAGGATGCTGTCGTGCTGCGGGAAGAAGCGCGTGATGGTTTCCGACAGCGACAGCTGCGTGTTGCGCGACATCGAGATGATCGCGTGCAGCGGACCCGGGCGAGGGTGGGTCTTGTCCTTGAAAAACGTCTTGTCGCTCGCCTCGACGGCATCGCGGAGCACGCCCTCCGACTCCTCGGCGTCGAGGATGGTGAACGTGCGCGGCAGGCCGATGGTCTCGCCGTGCATCCGCAGCGCGCGATGGCCGATGGAGTGGAACGTCCCGCCCCAGAATCGGGCCGGCTCGACGCCGGTGAGATCCTGCACGCGATGGAGCATCTCCTTCGCCGCCTTGTTGGTGAATGTCAGCAGGAGGATTTCGCCCGGGCGCACGCCCTGGGACAGCAGCCAGGCGACGCGGTAGGTGAGGGTGCGGGTCTTGCCCGAGCCGGCGCCGGCGAGGACAAGCAGGGGGCCGGGCGCGGCGGTGACGGCGTGGAACTGCTCGTCGTTGAGTTCGGCCCGGAAATCGATCGACGGCAGGCCGGGCGGCAGGCCCGGCGCGGAACGTGAAGGATCGAGGGAGAACTCCATGAGGCGGTCAAAAGCTCATGCAAAGAAGCGATGGTGCAAAGAAATTCGGCTGCGCGCCGATTTTGCTCCGGAATTTCACCACAGAGACACGGAGGCACGGAGAAATCTGCTTCGACCCATGCCAGAAGAAGGATCGGCTCCGTGGCTCTGTGTCTCTGTGGTGAAATTCCGAATGAGCGATGTTCGTCTTCGCGTTTTCCTTGGCCCCAAAATCGAAATGAGCGGACTAATAAGGCATCCGGTTGCCCGTCTGTATCTTTGGTTTGGTGCTGCTCGTGTTTCTCCCGACCCTGTTTCCGCCATGAATTCCCGCCGATTCCTTCTGCTCATCGCCTTCCTCGCCGTCGCGCTCCGGCCCGGCTTCGCCCAGCCGTCGCTCACGATCTACAACCAGAACTTCGCGGTCGTGCGCGAGCGCGTGCCGCTCGATCTCAAGGCGGGCGACAATGTGGTTACCTGCTCGGGCGTGACGGTGCATCTCGAGCCGGATTCGGTCGTGCTGCGCGATCCGACGGGACGCGTGCCGCTCCGGATTCTCGAGCAGAATTACCGGGCCGACACCATTTCACAGGGGCTGCTGCTCTCGCTCTACGAAGGCAAGGAGCTCGATTTCCTCGTCCGCAATCAGGACGGGAAGGAATACACCGTCCATGGAAAGGTGATCCGCAGCGGCTACGTGCCGAACCTCGGCGGAGGGACGCGCTACGGCCAGGCGTTCTATCAGCAGCAGACCCAGATGCAGTCCAATGCCGGCCAGCCGATCATCGAGGTCGACGGCAAGCTGCGCTTCTCGCTGCCGGGCGAGCCGATTTTCCCCGCGCTGGCCGACGACACCATCCTCAAGCCGATGCTGACCTGGAAATTCATGGTCGATCGGCCCGTGAAGCTCGACGCCGAGCTGAGCTACCTGACGGGAGGCATGAGCTGGGAAGCCGCCTATAACCTGATCGCGCCGGAAAAGGGCGACACACTCGAACTCGTCGGCTGGGTGACGATCGACAACCAGACCGGCAAATCCTTCGACGATGCGACGATCAAGCTGATGGCCGGCGACGTGAACAAAGTGGCTCCCGGGCAAAACCAAAATTATGCCGCCGATGTCGTCATGCTGGGCGCACGCATGAAGGAGGTGGACGCGGTCACCGAGAAGGCTTTCGACGAATTCCATCTCTATTCGCTCCCGCGGCCGGCGACCCTGCACGACCGCGAGACGAAGCAGGTGGAGTTCCTGCGGTCCGCCAAGGTGAAGGCCCGCACGT
>CALFNJ010000096.1 GCA_937902865.1 uncultured Opitutaceae bacterium | reverse complement strand
GGAAAGTGCGGGGTAACATTCGCGACGGGCACACGTCATGCCCCTTCGCTCCCGGTCGCTTGCTAATACCCCCAATCCGGATTTACCCATCCCCCATGACTGCCCGCAGGAAGTTCAGCGCCGGGACTTTTCCCGGCGGGCGCGTGTTTGGGCTGGCGGGATGGCTGTTCGCCCTGATGGGGATCGCCGCGATGCTGGGCGCGGCGCCGGCGGACGACGTGCAGAAGCTTTTGCAGACCGGCAGTTATTCAGCCGCGGTCCGCGAGGCGGAATCCGCGGTGCGGGCGGCGCCCGACAACGAGGATCTCAATGTCCTGCTGGTGCGGAGCCTGCTCGAAGTCGGCCGCTATGCGGACGCGAGCGCGGCGGTCGCCAGCGGCCTGGGCAGCCTGCCGCAGAGCATCCGTCTCCGTTGGATTGGCCGGGAAGCCGCGTTCGCCAGTGGGCGTCCCGAGGCGGCGGCTCGGATGTTCGACGAGATTGGGCAGCTGATGACGATGCGGCTCTGGGCGTACCGCGATTCGGCCAACCTGATGGTGCTCGCCCGCGTCATCCTGCTGAAGGGCAATGACCCGAAGCAGGTCATGGATCTCCTGCTCGGCTCGGCGCAGAAGAGCGATCCCAAGCTGCGCGACGTTTATCAGGTGAAGGGCGACCTGGCGCTGGAGAAGCACGATTTTGCGCTGGCGGCGAAGTCGTACCAGGAGGGTCTCAAGCAGTATCCCGACGACCCGGATTTTCATTTCGGCCTGGCCCGGGCGTATGAGAACGGCGACCGCACCGCGATGCTCGCGGAGCTGGAAGCCGCGACGAAGATCAACCCGCACCACGTGCCGAGCCTGCTGCTGCTCGCGGACCATCGGATCGCGTCGGAGGATTACGACGCCGCGGAGAAGCTCCTCGACGAGGTCAAGGCGGTGAACCCCTGGCGGCCCGAGGCCTGGGCTTATCGCGCGGTGATCGCGCATCTGCGGAACGAGCCGGAGACCGAGAAGGTGTACCGCAGCAACGCGCTGAAATTCTGGCCGACGAATCCGCTCGTGGACTGGCTCATCGGCAAGAAGCTCGCCGAGAAATACCGGTTCGCGGAAGGCGCGGCCTATGAGCGCCAGGCGCTGCAGTTTGATCCCACTTATCTGCCGGCGAAGGCGGAGCTCGCGAGCGATCTGCTCCGGCTCGGCCAGGAGGACGAGGGCTGGGATCTCGCGCAGCAGGTGCACGCGAAGGACGATTACGACGTCGAGGCCTACAATCTCGTGACGCTCCACGACACGATGGCGAAGTACGCCACGCTCACGAGCGACGACTTCGTCCTGCGGATGACGCCGCTCGAGGCCACGATTTACGGAGACCGCGTCCTCGCCCTGCTGGAGCGGGCCCGCACGAAGCTGGTGGCGAAGTACGGCGTGGATCTGGCCAAGCCGACCTACGTGGAGGTCTTCGGCGACCAGAAGGATTTCGCGGTGCGGACCTTCGGCATGCCGGACATTCCGGGCTTCCTCGGAGTGTGCTTCGGGCGCGTCGTGACGGCGAACGGTCCAGCGGCCAATGCCGCGTCGCCCGCCAACTGGGAGGCGGTGCTCTGGCACGAGTTCTGTCACGTGATCACGCTGCAGCTCACCAAGAACAAGATGCCGCGGTGGCTGAGCGAAGGCATCTCCGTTTATGAAGAGAGCCAGGCGGACCCGTCCTGGGGCATGCGGATGAGTCCGCGCTATCGGGAAATGATCGTGAAAGGCGAGATGACCCCGGTGGGCAGCCTGAGCGGAGCCTTCCTCGCGCCTCCGACGCCGGAGCATCTGCAGTTCGCCTATTTCGAATCCTCGCTCGTGGTGCAGTTCATCGTGGAGCGCTACGGCGCCGATCACCTCAAGGCGATCCTGCTCGACCTGGGGCAGGGCGAGGAGATCAACCGCGCGCTCGCGGCGCACACCGTGCCGCTGGCGAAGCTGGAGAAGGAATTCGCCGACTACGCCAAGAACCAGGCGGAACAGCTCGCGCCGGGGCTCGATTGGGAGAAACCCAAGGCGGCGCTGCTCGAGCCGGGCGCGGAAAAACTTTTGGGCGAGTGGGCGAAGGAAAATCCCGACAACTACTGGGCGATGACGATGACCGCCCACGATCTGATGGAGGCGAAGAAATGGCCGGAGGCGAAGGCCGTGCTCAAGCACCTGGTTGCGCTGCATCCGAAGCAGGCCGGATCGGAAAGCGCCTACCGCTCGCTCGCGGCGGTGCTGCGCGAGACGGGCGAAAAGGATGAGGAACGCGCGGTCCTCGCGAAGATCGCGGTGCTCGATGACGACGCGACCGAATCGTATCTCCGACTGATGGACCTCGCGCAGGACGCCAAGGACTGGCCGGCCGTGAGGAATGCGGCTGACCGCTACCTGGCGGTGAATCCGCTCGTGGTGCCGCCGTATCGTTATCTTGCCCGCGCCGAGGTGGAACTCGGCGACAAGCCCGCAGCGATCGCGGCGGACCGCACGTTGCTGAAGCTCGATCCGCCGAATCCCGCCGACACGCATTTCCAGCTCGCGCAGTTGCTCCATCAGTCCGGCGATCCGGAGGCGCGCCGCCAGGTGCTCCAGGCGCTGGAGGAGGCGCCGCGTTACCGGGATGCGCTCGCGCTGCTGCTGGACATCAATCGTCCCCCGGCTCCGGCCCCCGCGGCCGAGGCTGCGCCGACGCCCGCGCCCGCAGCGACGACGCCACC
>CALFNJ010000095.1 GCA_937902865.1 uncultured Opitutaceae bacterium | reverse complement strand
TCCGGCGGCTTGCACGATGATCACGGCGGCGGCAGAGAAGGCGGAGGTGAACGACATCAATCTCATCACGACCGTCGCCTTTGGACTCACGGCGGCGCTGATCTTCGGCCTGCTGGCCAAGCGGTGCGGGCTGTCGCCGATTGTCGGCTACCTGCTGGCCGGCCTGGCGATCGGGCCGCACACGCCGGGGTTCGTGGGCGATGTGGCGCTGGGCAAACAGCTCGCCGAGATCGGGGTGATCCTGCTGATGTTCGGCGTCGGCCTGCATTTTCATTTCGACGACCTGATGGCGGTGCGGTCGATCGCGATTCCCGGAGCGCTCGGCCAGAGCGTCGTTGCGACCTTGGGCGGACTGGGCATCGCCGTGGCGGCGGGCTGGAGCTGGGGCGGGGCGACGGTGCTTGGCATCGCGGTGGCGGTGGCGAGCACGGTGGTATTGCTGCGCGTGCTGTTGGATCACGGGCTGGTGGAAACGAGCGAAGGCCGCGTGGCGGTGGGGTGGCTCGTGGTCGAGGACATCATCACGGTGCTGGTGCTCGTGCTGCTGCCGGCGCTGGCCCCCGCGCCGGGAGACCACGTCGCGGGCGCGGCGCAGGCCAGCCTCTGGGGCACGGCGGGGCTCGCGGGGCTCAAGCTCGGAGTTTTCGGGGCGGCCGTGGCGCTGGTGGGCGCGCATTTCGTGCCGTGGCTGCTGCTGCGCGTGGCACGGCTGCGCTCCCGGGAGCTTTTCACGCTGACGGTGCTGGTGATCGCGATGGCGGTGGCGACGCTCGGATATCTTTCGTTCGGCGCATCGATGGCGCTCGGCGCATTTCTCGCCGGCATGGTGGTGGCGCAATCGAAGGTCAGTCACCAGGCGGCGGCGGATGCGCTGCCGATGCGCGACGCCTTCGCGGTGCTGTTCTTCGTCTCAGTCGGCATGCTGTTCGACTACCGGGAAATCTTCGCCGAGCCCTGGCTGGTCGCCGGGCTGCTGCTGGTGGTGCTGGTCGTGAAGCCGGTGACGGCGATGGCGATCGTGCTCGCGAGCGGACATTCGCTGCGCACCGGCCTGACGGTGGCCGGCGGTTTGGCGCAGATCGGCGAGTTCTCCTTCATCCTCGCGGAGGCCGCGAACCGCGCCGGCCTGATGCCCGCGGCCGGCCATCACGCGCTGGTGGCGTGCGCGATCATCTCGATCAGCCTCAATCCCTGGCTGTTCAAGCGCCTGCTCGAACTCGAGCCCTGGCTGAAGAAACATCCGCGCCTCCTGGGCCTCGCGAATCGCCGCGTGGCCGCCCTCGGCGAGCAGGCCAACCGTTCCCAGGCCGGGCGGCACGGTCAGGCCGCGGGCGCGGTGATTGTCGGCTATGGGCCGGTGGGGCGGACCGTCGCGCGCCGGGCGGAGGAGTACGGCCTGGTGCCGGTGGTGGTCGACTTCAACATCGACACGGTGCTTGCGCTGCAGGCCGAGAGAAAACGCGCGCTGTTTGGCGACGGCACGCACGCTGATATTCTCAAGGAGGCTGGCATCGCGCAGGCTGGCTATTTGATCGTCTCGTTGCCGGACACGCGCGCGAGCGTGATGGTCGTATCCCTGGCGCGTCAGCTGAACCCCGGCCTCAGAATCCTGGCGCGGGCCCGCTATCTCGCCGACGGCGGCGCGCTGGAGCAGGCGGGAGTCGACGCGGTCTGCTACGACGAGGCCGAAGCGGCCACGGCGCTTTCGGTGGTGCTGAAGGCGCACCTGCAGGCGGCGGCGCCGGCAGGGGAGAATATTTGACGGCGACTTCTTATCTGGAACTCAGGAACTCTGGAAAAGGATTCGATCCGGCCGACCTTTCGGAATCTCGCGCAGAGGTGCGGGGACGCGGAGGGCGGTCACGCAGAGGACGAAGGGAGAGGCTTTCTTGATGGAGGTTTGGGTTCCTGGTGGGCGGCGCGGACGGGCGTCCCAAGGGACGCCCCTACATTCGGAGGCTTACCGGGACGGTTCGCCCTACCTGCGCAGATCTCTGCGTCTCCACGTCCCTGCGCGAGATGCCGACAGATCGGCATCTTCCTTCTGCCTTCTTACTTGTGGCCGCGTCAGCTGCCCGGGGCGCGCTCTTCGCGTTCGACGGGTTTGATCGACGCGGTCTTTTGCTCGGCCTGCTGGCTCATGAAGGAGATGAGGCGCTCGTTGAAATCGCGGGCGGGATCGTGGCCCATGCGCTTCAGCGCCTGCGTCAGGGCGGCGACCTCGACGAGGCGGGCGATGTCGCGGCCGGGGCGCACGTAGATCTCGATGTGCGGGACGCGCATGCCGAGGATCTCGTAGAAATTCTCCTCCAGGCCGGTGCGCTCCTCGATCGCGTCGGGGGTCCATTCGCGCAGGGAGATGACGAGATCGATGCGCTTTTCCAGCCGCACGGATTTCACGCCAAACATTTCCCCAATGTTCACGATGCCGATGCCGCGGCATTCCATGTAGCCGCGGTTGAGCGGGCGGCTCGAGGCCATGAGCTCGCGCTCGTCGAGGAGCTTGATGAGCGTGAGATCGTCCGCGACGAGGGAGTGGCCGCGCTCGATCAGCGCGAGGGCGCACTCGCTCTTGCCGACGCCGGAGTCGCCGCGGAGCATCACGCCGACGCCCTTGATGTCGAGGGTGGTGGCATGCTCGGTGGAGCGCGGCGCGAACTCGTTGTCGATGCAGAGCGTGGCGAGGTTCACGAAGTTCATCGTGATCATCGGCGTGCGGAAGACCGGCAGCTTCATCTCCTGCGCGACCGCGAGCATCGGGTGCGTGGCGTTGAAGTTGCGGGTGAGAATCAGGCAGGGGATGCCGCGCTTCACCATCTGCTCAAAGATGTTCACCTGCGTGCGCTGCGACAGCGTTTTGAGATAGGTCATCTCGGCGGCGCCGAGGATCTGAATGCGCTTGTTCGCGAAATATTTGAAGAAGCCCGTGAGCGCGAGCGCCGGCCGGTTGATCGTGCCCTCACGGATCAGGCGGTGCAGGCCGGCGTCGCCGGTGACCAGCTCCATCAGAAGCTTCGCGCGGTAGGTTTCGTAGAAGTGCGCGACAGTGATGCCGTGGATGGCTTTTTGCATGGGCTTCTGGGAAGTAGTGGGTAGCGAGTAGCGGGTAGCGAGTAGAGCAGAATCTTCGAA
Organism: uncultured Opitutaceae bacterium; assembly: GCA_937902865.1. Lineage (GTDB taxonomy): Bacteria > Verrucomicrobiota > Verrucomicrobiia > Opitutales > Opitutaceae > CAIUWA01. The sequence continues at coordinate 2,415 of CALFNJ010000095.1, read as the reverse complement.
GGAGGCTAAGGTGCGCACGAGCAGCACGGTGCCGCCACGGTCATTGCCGTATGCTCGCTACTCGCTACCCACTACTCGCTACTCACAAATTAAAATCCTGGCCGAGGTAGAACTTCCGGGCCTGCTCGTCGTGGATGAGGAAGTCGCCCGAGCCTTCGGTGAGAACCTTGCCCTGATGGATCAGGTAGGCGCGGTCGACGATCCGGAGCGTCTCGCGAACGTTGTGGTCGGTGACAACAATGCCGATGCCCCGGGCCTTGAGCTGGAGGATGATCTTCTGCACCTCGGCAACGGAGATCGGATCGATCGCGGCGAAGGGCTCGTCCATGAGCAGGAACTTCGGCTCGGACACGAGCGCGCGCGCGATCTCGAGGCGGCGGCGCTCGCCGCCGGACAGGGTGTAGGCCTTCTGCGTGGCGACATGGCCGAGGCTGAGCTCGTCGAGATGGCGCTGCACGCGTGCGGCGCGCTCGCGGCGGGGAACGCCGATGGCTTCGACGATGGCGAGAATGTTCTCCGCGACGGTGAGCTTGCGGAAGACCGAGGCCTCCTGCGGCAGATAACCGATGCCGTGGCGGGCGCGCTCGTGCATGCGCAGGCGGGTGAGATCGTGGCCGTCGAGCCGGACCTTGCCGCCGCTGGGCGGGATCAGGCCCACGATCATGTAGAACGTGGTCGTCTTGCCCGCGCCGTTCGGACCGAGCAGGCCGACCACTTCGCCAGCGCGGAAACGGATGCTGACGCCGTTGACGACGGAGCGGTGGCCGTAGGTCTTGACCAGATCCTCGGTGGTGATCTCAGCCGGACCGGCGCTGGCGCTGGCTGCCGCGGTGGCCATCAGGGTTTCGCCGCGGGGGCGGGAGCCTCGGGCGGCGGCTGGTTCTTGTCGAAGCCGAGATCCTTGAGGGAAGGTCCGCTCATGTGCACCTGCTCGACGACGACACGGCGCTCGCCGCGGAACATCGAGATGATGTCCCCTGCCTGGCTGAAGCCGGTGCCGTGGTCGATGACGACGGGCTTCTCGGTGAGCACAATCTTGTCTTCGCGCGGAAGGACCTCGGCGCGGCCACAGGTGGCCTCGCGGTCGCCCTGCACGATGCGGACGTGGCCGGTGGCGAGGAGGTACTTGAACCGATCCAGATCCGAGACGGTGCTGTTCTTGTCCGTCACGCCCTCGGCGATGATCTCGAGCCGGTCGCAGAGGATGCGCAGGTTGGTGCCGGTGAGCGTGACCGAGCCCGTGACCAAGGCGCGCGTCTCATTGCCGGTGGTTTTCATCTCGAAATGCTCGCCGGTGAGGTCGGTGCGCTCCGGCGCCGTGGCGGCGCGCGCGGGCGCCGCGGGGAGGACAGGCAGCAGGCCGAGCAGGAGGAAGCAGGCGCGGGAGAGTTTCATGGCAGAATGTCCTTCAGGGCGGCGTGAAAAACTACGTGGACGTTTCCGTCGATGGAAATGCTTTTCTCCCGGTTGTTGTAGATCCACCTGGTGCCGGACGCATCGAGATCGTCGCGGATGAAACGCACGGATTTCTCCCCGCGGACGACATCCTCCGCGCGGAGGAAGGTGGCGGCCGGGGCGAGCAGGATCGTCTCGACCCGCTCCGCGGCGTCACCCGAGAAGGCGGTGAGATTCATCTCGGTCAGCTCGATGCGCGTGGAGCTGACGATGTTCATCTCGGAGGAGCGGAGGAGCAGCGAACGGTAGCCCTCCTTCGTGAAGATGGGGAGCGTGGACTGGTTCAGGTCCCCGAGACCCGCGCTGGGCGGCGTCGCGGGCGTGGCCGCGAAAAAGACCCAGGGAAGGAGCGCGGCCGCGAAATTCATGGGCGGGAGGCCGAGGTGCGCGCCGCGAGTACCTGCTCGCAGATCTCGCGGACCGCGCCATGGCCGGCGCGTCGGGCGGTGAGGTAGTCCGCGGCGGACAACGCCGCCGGCATCGCGTCGGGCACGCTGGCGCCGATGCCGGCCCAGGCGATGGCGGGAGCGTCGATATCGTCATCGCCGAGATAGGCGCACTGCGCGGCGTTCAGCGTGAGCTTGGCGGCGAGCTCCTGCAGGGCGGCGAGCTTGTCGGTGCGGCCCTGGATGACATGTGGAATCTTGAGCTCGGTGGCGCGGGCGGTGGTGGCGCCCGAGGCGCGTCCGCTGATCCAGGCGACGGCGATGCCGGCCTGCAGCACGCGTTTCAGGCCCATGCCATCAAGGATGGAGAACGATTTCGTCTCCGTGCCGTCGGAGGAAATCTGCACGGTGCCGTCGGTGAGGATGCCATCGACGTCCATGGCGAGCAGCCGGATGCCGGCCCAGCGGGCGGAAGCGATCAAGGGCTTGTGGGAGGACATCGGTGGAGGAAAGTAACAAGAGCCAAGTAACAGGTAACAAGGGAGTGCGCGGCTTGGCTGCGGGAGGCGGAGTT
>CALFNJ010000094.1 GCA_937902865.1 uncultured Opitutaceae bacterium | reverse complement strand
GGCGCCGCCCGCGCCAGCTGACGCCACCGCCGCAGCCACCGCTCCAGCCGCGCTCAGGCCGCTGACCATCCTGTTCGGTTCCCAGACCGGCACCGCCGAGGGACTCGCCAAGCGCGCCGCCAAGGCTGCCGGCCAGCGCGGTTTCGCCGCCACGGTGATCGACGCCGCCAGCTATACGCCCGCGCAGCTCGGACAGGAGAAAAACCTGCTGCTCATCACATCGACCTTCGGCGAGGGCGAACCGCCCGACAACGCGAAGCAGCTGCATGCGTCCCTCGCCGCTCCTGACGCTCCCGCGCTGCCGAATCTGCGCTTCAGCGTCTGTGGACTGGGCGACACCAACTACGTCCAGTTCTGCCGGTGCGCCCAGGACTTCGACACCCGCCTGGAAAAGCTCGGGGCCGGCCGCGTCAGTCCGCGCGTCGATTGCGATCTGGACTATGAGGCCTCCTTCACCCGCTGGCTCGACGCCGCCCTCGCGGCTCTTGCATCCGATGCGCCAGCATCCGCGGCTCGGCTCGTTTCAAATGATCCCGCCCTCGCGCCTGAGCCCGCGCGGGCTCCGTCCACCGTGGAGCCGATTGGCTACAGCCGGACGCGTCCGTTTCCCGCCGCCTTGCTCGTCTCGCGAAATCTCAATGGCGCCGGCTCGGGCAAGCAGGTCCATCACGTGGAATTTTCCCTCGAAGGTTCCGGCCTGGCCTATGAAGCCGGCGATGCGCTGGGCGTGGTCCCGCAGAATTGTCCGCAGCAGGTCGCCGAACTGCTCGCCGCACTCGACTGCGACGGCGAGGAGGCGGTGCCTGCACCCGATGGATCCACGCTGCCACTTCGGCGCGCGCTCACGGAATGCTACGATCTCGGCCGGCCGACGCCTGAACTGCTCGCCGCACTGAATCCCGCCGCGGTTTCCGCTGGTGCCTCCACCGATGCCCGGCCCGCCACACCCTTTCATGTCATCGACGCCGTGCTCGGCTCCCCAGCCAAGCCCGCTCCGGCCGATTTCATTAGCGGGCTGCGCCGACTGCAGCCGCGCCTTTATTCCATCGCGTCGTCGCCGCTCGCCGTGCCCGGCCAGGTGCATCTGACCGTCGGCGCCGTCCGGTATGAAAAGGATGGCCGACCGCGCCAGGGCGTCTGCTCCACGTTTCTCACCGACCGGGCCAATCCGGGACAGTCCCTCGTCGGCGTTTTCGTGCACCGCAATCCCGCGTTCCGCCCGCCGGCCAACGGCGCGACGCCCATGATCATGGTCGGACCCGGCACAGGCATCGCGCCGTTCCGGGCGTTTCTCCAGCAGCGCGCGGCCAGCGCGGCCAGCGGGCGCAACTGGCTCTTTTTCGGCGACCAGCGCGCCGCCACCGATTTTCTCTACCGTGACGAGCTGCTCGCCTGGCAGCGCGACGGATTGCTCACCCGGCTCGATACCGCCTTCTCCCGGGACCAGGCGGAAAAGATTTACGTGCAGCAGCGCATGCTCGAGCAGGCCGATGAACTCTACGCCTGGCTGGAAGCCGGCGCCCACTTCTACGTCTGCGGCGACGCCAGCCGGATGGCCAAGGACGTGGAGGCCGCGCTGCGCGACGTCATCGCGAAAGCAGGCGCCAAAACCACCGCGGAAGCTGAGGCCTATGTCCAGCGCCTCCGGGAAACCAAGCGCTACGCCCGGGACGTGTACTAGAAATTAAGAAGGAAGAATGATGAAATCCGACGATCCAAACCGGTCTCACACAGAGACACAGAGGGCACAGAGAACGATCCCATCCGATCTCTGCGTCCTTTGTGTCTCTCTGTGAGACCGGTTCGAAATGCTCGAGCTGACGCCCAACATCTCAGTCCAGCCCTTCTTAATTCTTCCTTTTACTTTCCCGCGCTCCAGCCGCTGTCGATCATCAGCGTGCTGCCGGTGACCATCACCGCTTCGTCGCTTGCGAGGTAGAGCGCGGCGGCGGCGACCTCCTGCGGCTGGGCCATGCGGCCGGCGAGCTGGGTGCCTTCCATGTCGCGGCGCGCGGCCACCGGATCGGGATATTCCGCGAGGCGCTGCGCCACCCAGGGCGTTTCGACGCGGCATGGGCAGATCGCATTGAAGCGCACGCCCGTCTTCGAATGGTCGAGTGCGAGCGCCTTCGTCATGCCGACCACGGCGAACTTCACCGTCGTGTAGGCGAAGCGGTCGCGCAGCGCGACGACGCCCGCGATCGAGCCGAGATTCACGACGCTCCCCCGGCCACGCTCGAGCATGGCGGGCAGGAACGTTCTCGTGACGAGATAGGTGCCGCGGATATTGACGTTGATCAGGCGATCGAGGTCCGCGGGCGAAGTCTGGAGAATGGTGCCGACGCAGCCGACGCCTGCGTTGTTCACGAGGATGTCGAGCGGCGCCTTCACCGCGGCTGCCACGGCGGCGATCTCGGCCTCGTTGGTGATGTCGAGCCGGAGAAAGCGCGCCTTCCCGCCCGCTTCGTTGATGCGCGTCACCGTGGCCGCACCGCCCTTTTCGTCACGGTCGGTCGCCACGACTTCGGCTCCCGCCTTGGCCAGGGTTTCGGCGATCGAGGCGCCAATGCCCGAGCCGGCGCCGGTGACGAGAGCGAGTTTGTTTTTGAGCGAGAACATGAGGGATAGGATTGGGGGATTCGGAGGTCGAACGCGCGCCGGGCGCGCATTCGACCGCAACGTTCAACATCCAACGTCCAACGTTCAACGTTGAACCTCTCGCCTTCAAACGGGCCCTGAACAGCCGTTCGGGCGGCGTTGATCGGGGCTTGCTTGAATGGGGACGCGACCTCCCGGTCGCGTTCTGACGGCGACCGGGAGGTCGCCG
>CALFNJ010000093.1 GCA_937902865.1 uncultured Opitutaceae bacterium | reverse complement strand
GCCATAGACCGGATGATTGTAGTGCGTGGCGCGTTCGCGCTCGGTGAGCTGATCGACCTTGTTGCCGCGGAACGCGCGGAGCATCTCGCGCGGCATGCCGATGAGCCCGATATCGCAGAGCCAGGCGGCGGTGCGCAACGCGTGGCGCTCCGTGTCGGTGAACTGATCCGTGGCGGCCATCTGTGACGCGTAGTCGACCAGCGCCTTGGCCTGGCCGCCGAGGATCGGGTCGTAGGTCGTGAGGATGCGGCGGCAGAGCTCGAGGGAATGCTCGTAGTTGCGCGCGAGCTCATGGTTGGCCTCGTCGAGGCGCTCACGCTGGCGCTCGAGGTCCAGCACCTTGGCCTCGAGGCTGGAGTTCGCCTCGGTGAGCTGGCGGTTGAGATCGAGCGTCTCGGCCTGGAGCTTCTCGTTGTGCGTCACCAGCTCGTGGCGCTGCACGGCGTTGCTCACGGTGGCGATGAGTTCCTCGCGCAGCCAGGGCTTGGCGATGAAGCGGAAAATTTCTCCCTTGTTGATCGCCTTCACGATCGTCGGCAGCTCGAGGACGGCGGTGATGAGGATGCGCGAGGCGTGCGGGCGCAGCTGGCGGCTGCTGATGAGGAAATCCAGGCCCATCATCTCCGGCATGCGATGGTCGGAAATGATCACCGCGAAATCGCGCTCGCCGAGAATGGCCAGGGCCTTCAGCGGACTGCTGCAGGTGACGACATGAAAGTGTTCGCGCTCCAGGGTGCTCTTGAGCGCGGAGAGCACGACGGGCTCGTCGTCGACGACGAGAATGGTCGGGGTGATGGCAGGGGCGGATTCGCTCATGGATGCAGAGGAGGCGGCAAAACTGATCTATCGGCTGCTTTCCCGCGAAATGTAGGGAGATCCGCGCAATCATCGCGCCGCCCCCGCTTCGTATTTCCCGCGGCAAAATATTGCCGTCTATAACCAATGCACGGCTCGGGGTTGTGTAACCCAATAGGTTACATCGGCCGGAAATGGGGATGCTTAAATCCGGTTTGATGCAGAAGCCGGGAAATCAGGAACCGATCCTCAGCCTGGCGGTAGCCGACGGGCCTCCGGCGCCGACATGGGGAGGAATTTTTTTCCCGTTGTTCGAAATTGTCCCCGCGAAAAGCACGGACCGGCGGGCTGGTCGATTTCTCATGCGTTCTATTCCGCTTTGGAAAAGCGAGTTACGCATGCGCTCCGGCTGATGGCATCGGCTTTGCTAAACCGCCTCCGCCATGATCGAACCCATCTTCCAAAACGACAGCTACCAGCTGGCGCGGAAGCTTCTCGACGCCGCCGTGCTCCGGCAGGACGCGATCGTGTCGAATATCGCGAACGTCGAGACGCCGGGTTACCACCGCATGGACGTCGCTCCGGACTTCGCCGCCCAGCTCAAGGCGCGGCTCGCCTCCGGTGACGTCAGCGCCCTCGCCGACGCGCCCGCGCCGAAGCTGGCCGAGGATTCCACTGCCCGGAGCCTGCGGCCCGACGGCAACACCGTGGAGATCGAGCACGAGCTCCTCGCGATGAACCGCAACGCCGTCGAGTACGACTACCTCACCGAGGTCGTCTCCAGCAACCTCAAGCAGCTCAAGCTCGCGATCAGCGGCCGCAGCGCCTGAGCGAGCGTCTCTCCTTTTTTCCGTTCCCGCCCATGAACCTCATCTCCGGCATCGACGTCACCGCGGGCGCGCTCAACGCGCAGAAGACCCGGCTCGACATCGTCGCGCAGAACATCGCCAACGCGCAGACGACGCGCACGGCGGCCGGCGGCCCGTACCAACGTCAGGTGGTGTCGTTCGAGACCGAGCTCGTCCGTCACGAGGGCGCCTCCGGTCCCGCGATGCAGGGTGTGCGCATCGCTTCCATTTCCGCGGACCGCACGCCCGGCCAGCAGGTTTACAACCCGCAGCATCCGGACGCCGGCGCCGACGGACTCGTGACCATGCCGAACGTCAATCTCGCCTACGAAATGGTCGACCTCATCACCGCGTCGCGCGCCTACGAGGCGAACCTCTCCGTCGTGAAAAACTCCCGCCAGATGGCGATGAAGACCCTCGATATCGGCAAATAACTCCCGCCGCCCGTCTCCCGACTCCCGTCACCTGATTTAAAACATGTCCCCGCTCGGCTCCATCACTCCCATGTCCGGCCTGACGATCTCCCCGCGCGTCGACGGTCCGGACGCGCCGCTGCCGAAGATCGCACTGGCGCCGGCGCCGGGCGCGGTGGGCGCTCCGACGGAAGGCTTCAGCAAGATGCTCGACGGCCTCGTGGGCCTCGTAGACGCGAAGCAGCAGGCGTCGCAGGCGATCACTCAGAAGGTCCTCCTCGGCGATTCCGACCAGCTGCACCAGAGCGTGATCGCGATGCAGGAAGCGTCGGTCGCGCTCTCCCTCATGGTCGAGGTGCGCAACAAGCTCGTCGATTCCTACCAGGAGCTGATGCGCATGCAGGCCTGAGCGATTCTGAATTTTCCCTTTAGCCGATCCTCTCGATGAAAAACTTTGCCCAATCCCTGCTCGATCTGTGGAAACAGCTCGGACTCAACCAGCGCGTCTCGCTCGTCGTCGCCGCCCTTGGCGTCGTCGGCGGACTCGTCGCCGTCGTGCTGTGGTCGCAGCGACCGGATTACCAGCTGCTCTACGCCCGCCTCGGCGACAAGGACGCCGCGGCGGTCATCAGCTATCTCGAGACGCAGAACATCCCGCATCAGGTCACCGGCGGCGGCAGCGCCGTGCAGGTGCCGGCCAACCTCGTCTACAAGATCCGCATGGATCTCGCCGGCAAGGGCCTGCCGAGCGGCGACGGCGTCGGTTTTGAGATTTTCGACAAGGGCCAGTTCGGCCTCTCCGATTTCGTGCAGCGCACGAATTACCTCCGCGCGCTCCAGGGCGAGCTCGCCCGCACGATCTCGCAGCTCCAGGGCGTGCGCGCCTCACGCGTGATGATTGTCCAGCCGGAGAACCGGCTCCTCCTCACCGAGCAGGGCGTGAAATCCACCGCTTCTGTTTTCGTCGACGTCGGCGGGGGCCGGCTCGACGCCGATCAGGTCAACGCCATCCGCAATCTCGTCGCCAACGCCGTCCAGGGCCTCGCCGCCGACCAGGTCGCGGTCGTCGACAACCACGGCCGCGTGCTCTCCGAGGAATTGAAGCAGGATCCCACGCTCGGCACCGCCTCGTCCCAGATGCGCTACAAGCAGCAGGTCGAGGACTACATGGCGAAGAAGGTCGAATCGATGCTCGCCGCCGTCATCGGGCCGGGCAACGCGGTGGTCCGTGTTTCCGCCGAGATCGACACCGACGCCACGGTGCAGATGTCCGAGAAATATGATCCCGACGGCCAGGTCGTCCGCTCGCAGACCACGGTCGAGGACGTCACCAATTCCTCCGAGTCCCGCACGTCGGGCGGCGCGGTCGGCGTGAGCGCCAACGTGCCGGAGAAAAACCAGGGCACTGCCGAGGCCGCCTCCCGGCCGATGTCGACCAGCGAGCAGAACCGCAAGAACAGCACCACGACTTACGAGATCAACCGCGCGACGACCAACATCACGCGCAGCCCCGGCACGGTGAAGAGCATGACCGCCGCGGTGTTCGTCGCCCCGCACATGGTCACGCCGGCTCCGGCCGCGGATGCTCCGAAAGGCGCGCCCGCTCCCGAGCCGCAGGTGCAGAAGCGCTCGCCGCAGGAAATCGAGGCGCTGCGCCAGATCGTGATCAATGCGCTCGGCATCAAGATTCCCGCCGGCCAGACCGCCGAGTCGCTCGTCTCCCTCCAGGAACTTCCCTTCCAGGCCGCGGAACGCATTCCCGCGCAGGTCGAGGCGATCGCGCAGGCGAATCGCTGGCAGGGCTGGATCGATGCCGCGCGCGGCTGGACCCCCGTGATCGGCGCCGCCGTCGTGCTCTTCCTCTTCTGGCGCACCTTCCGCCGTCAGAAGCCGGAGGCCGTTCCCGTCGAGGTGCTTTCGCTCACGCCCGCGGCCGCCCGCTCGCTGCCATCCTCCTCCAGCACCGTCACCCCGGAGCTGCTGAACGAGCTCATCCGCCACAAGCCGGCCAACGTCGGCGTCGCGCTGCGCGACTGGGTCGCGGCGGGCGCGAGCCCGGGCCCGGGCAAGAACTAACCTCAATTCATTGATAGAAACATCCGCTGCAAAAGGTAGGGCGAACCGTCCCGGTGAGCCGCGGCTCGGCGGCGACGCCTCGCCCTACCTTCAGTCCTGATTCCTCCGACCATGGCCGACCTCGACTACAACAAACTCAGCCGCCAGCAGAAGCTCGCGGTGTTCCTCATCGTCATCGGGCCCGACGCGGCCGCCGAGGTGCTGCGGCAGTTCGACGACGCTGAAGTCGAGCTACTCTGCAAGGAGATGGCGGGCTACGGCATCATTCCCGGATCCGCGCAGAAGCAGGCGCTGGAAGAATTTTCCGCCCTCGTGGCCCAGAGCGCCGGCGCGGCCCTCGGCGGCGCGGGCTACGCGCACCGCACGCTCGGACTCGCCAAGGGTGACCAGAAGGCCACCGCGATCATGGGCCGGGTCGGACCCGCCGATGCGCCCTCGGAAGTCATCAAGGAGATCGGTGAAATCGAGGCCGGACAGATTTTCAACCTGCTCAAGACCGAGCAGCCGCAGACGATCGCGTTCATCCTTTCCTACCTCGACGGCGTGAAGGCCGCCGCGGTGTTCGCGCTGCTCGACGCCGAGCTGCGGGAGGAGGTCATCGAGCGGCTCGGCACGATCGATTCCACCTCGCTGGAGACGGTCGAGCGGATCGCGCGCAATTTCGGGCGCCATTTCTCGGGTCAGTCGCGCCCGATCTACCATCGCAGCGGCGGTGTCCCGGCGGCGGCGGCGCTGGTCAAGCTGCTCGACAAGGAGATGAGCAAGGGCCTGCTCGGAAAGCTCGACGAGCGGAACGCGAAGCTCAGCGCCTCCATCCGCAAGAAACTTTTCGGCTTCGAGGATCTCAACCGCCTCACCGCCTCGGATCTCCAGCGCGCGCTGCGCGAAGTGGATTCGGCGAATCTCGCCACGGCGATGAAGTCGGCCAGCGACGCACTCAAGGCCAAGATCTACGCGGGCATCTCCAAGCGCGCCGCCGAAAGCCTGAAGGACGAGATCGAGATGCTCGGCGCGGTGCGCGCCAAGGACATCGACGCCGCGCAGGACGGCATCATCCAGGTGGTCCGCAAGCTCGAGGAGGAAGGCCACATCTCGCTCGATTCCGAGCCGCAGGGAGTCGCCGCCTGATTCGACGATGGCCTTTTCCAATCTCATCGCCTTCGACCGCCCGCTCGCGAACGCCGCGATTCCCGGCCGCGCCGGCCGGTTCTGCACCGAGGCCGAGCTCGCCGCGCTCGCGGAAGAAGCTTACCGCCGCGGCGTCGATGCGACGCGCGCGCTGGCCGACCAGCAGATGGTCGAGTCCCGCACTGACATCGCCCAGCTCAGCGAAGGCGTGCTGGGCAAATTGTCCGGCCTCGAGGCGTCGCTGCTCGCGCAACTGCAGGCCGCCATGCCCGGCCTCGCGGTCGATCTCGCCCGCCGCCTGCTCGCCGGCTACGAGCCTTCCGCCGAAACCACCTCGCGTCTCTGCGAAGAAGTGCTGCAGGAACTGTTTCCCGAGCGTGAGAACCTCGAGCTCGCGGTCTCCGCCGCGGACGCCGCGCTGCTGGAGAAAATGAGCCCCGAGTGGATGGCCCGGTATCCCGGCCTCCGCGTGCGGATCGAACCTTCCTTTCAGCCCGGCGACTGCCAGGTGAAGAGCCGCTTCGGCCTCACCGACGGCCGCCGACAGTCCAAGCTCCAGGCGCTCGCCCGCGGCCTTGCTCCCGCATGACCGCTGCCGTCGCTCCGCTCGTCGATCTCTTGCGCACGCAGGTGCGTCAGCTGCCGCCTGTCCAGCGCGTCGGCACGGTCACCGGCGTGGCCGGACTCGTCATCGAGGCCGATGGCCCGAATGTCGGGCTGGGCGATATCTGCCAGATCCGTTCGCCGCGCCCCGATGGATTTCGTGTGCGTGCCGAGGTCGTCGGTTTTCGCGAACACCGCATCCTGCTCATGCCGCTCGGTGAAACCGCGGGGCTGCACGTCGGTTGCGAGGTGGTGGCTTCCGAGTCTCCGACGCTCCCCACGGTCGGACCGCAGTTGCTGGGACGCGTGCTCGATGGACTCGGTCGCCCCTTCGACGGTCTCGGTCAGTTGCCGGTGGAAACAGCCGCCGCCGCGGCGGCGACCCCGCCGCATCCGCTGCGCCGCCAGCGCATTCGCGATCCCTTCGCCACGGGCGTGCGCGCGATCGATACCTTCATTCCCTTCGGTCGCGGCCAGCGTCTCGGCCTTTTCGCCGGCTCCGGCGTCGGCACGTCCACGCTTATGGGCATGATCGCGCGCTCCTCCGACGCCGATGTGGTCGTGATCGCACTCGTGGGCGAGCGCGGCCGCGAAGTGCGCGAGTTCATCGAGAAGGACCTTGGGCCCGAGGGCATGAAGCGTGCGACGGTCGTCGTCGCCACCTCCGACACGCCCGCGCCGCTGCGGCTGCGCGCAGCCTTCACCGCCACCGCGATCGCGGAAGCCTGGCGCGATGCGGGCAAGAACGTGCTTTTCATGATGGATTCGGTCACGCGGTTCGCGATCGCGCAGCGCGAGATCGGCCTGGCCATCGGCGAGCCGCCGACGACGCGCGGCTACACGCCCTCGGTGTTCGCGATGCTGCCGCGCCTGCTCGAGCGCACCGGCGCGGGCGAGCAGGGGAGCATCACGGCGCTCTACACCGTGCTGGTCGAGGGCGACGACATGAACGAGCCGGTCGCCGACAGCGTCCGCGGTATTCTCGACGGCCACATCGTGCTTTCGCGCGCGCTGGCCCATTTCAATCACTATCCCGCGATCGACGTGCTGGAGAGCGTGAGCCGGCTCACGCGCGACGTCTGCACGCCGGCGGAGCAGGCGCTCGCGGCCAGGGCGCGCGAACATCTCGCGCTCTATCGGAAGAACGAGGACCTCATCTCCATCGGCGCTCACCAGAAAGGCGCCAACGCCGCGCTCGACCAGGCCATCGCCCTCGATGCGCCACTCAAGAAATTCCTGCGTCAAGCGGTGGACGAGCCCGTTCCGCGCGCGCAGGCCTTCGCCAACCTCGGGAAGATCCTCGGATGAAGCGCTTCGTCTTTTCCCTCCGGCCGGTGGCGATGCTGCGCGAGCACCGCGAGCTGCGCGCTCGCGAGATTTTTGCCGCGTCGCTGCAGGCCGTGGCCCGCGCCGAGGCCCGGCGCGACCAAGCGCGGCAGGCGCTCGCCCGGTTTGCCGAGGCGATCTCGACCGGTCGTAACGGCCGCTCGAACGCGTCTGCCGAAGCCCAAACCCTGGCCGGTTATCGCCGCGAGTGCGGCGTCGAGGCGGACGCCACGCGCGCGGTCGTGGTTTCTCGCGCGACGTTGGAGCGCCACCGGCAGGAGCACCAGGAAGCGCATCGTCAATTGGAGATGGTCCGCCGCCTCGAGGCGAAGTCCCGCGCCGCGCACCGCCGCGAGACCGCCCGCCTGGAGCAGGTGGAGCTCGATGAACTTTCCTTCCGCCGCCACGCCGCGCGCCAATCCGTTTCCTCACCATGATCACCAAGCTGCAAAATCCTTTCCTCGCCGCCGCGTTCGGCCTGCTCCTGAGCTGTGGGCTCGGCGCCTATCTTTGCTGGAAGGCAGCCGTGCCGGTGATGGCGGCGACGATGGCGCGTCACGCCAAGCATGAGGAGGAGAAGAAAGTGCAGAGCTGGGATTTCTGGACGATCGAGATCGAAAACCTCTCCAACGAGCTCAAGGAGGAAAAGGCGGCGCTGCAGAAGCGCAGCAGTCTCCTCGACCAGCGCGCCGCGCAGCTGGAGTCCGAGGGCAAGGCCCTCAACCAGATCCGCAGCGATATCGAGCGCCTGCGGAAGGAAATCCGCGACCGTCTCATGCCGGTGAACGCGGACGAGGCCAAGAACCTCCGCACGCTCGCGCAGACCTACACGAATCTCACGCCCAAGGCCGCCGTGGCGATTCTCCGCGAAATGGACGACGTCAGCGTCGTCAAAATCCTTTCGCTCATGAAGCCCGACGTCGTGGCGCATCTCTTCGAGGAGATGAGTCACACTTCGGGCCCCGACGGCACGCTCGCGCGCCGGGCTGCACTGCTCTCGGACAAGATCCGCCTGATCAAGGCCGCCAGCACCAAGCCGGAATCCGCCGGCTGATTCATTTTCATTTCCTTCATCGGCTCGCGCCAGGGACGGCGCGGATGCCAGTGCGCCACGGAGGGTCGCCATGAACCATGCAACTCTCCGTCGCTTCATCATCCCCCGAGATCAATTCTGCCGCTCCCGCCTCCCCGAGCGCCGCCGCCGCCGCCGACCGCGCCGCGCTCGCTTCGACCGCGGCTGGGACGGACGGTGAAACCGGTGGCGGAGATTTCGCGGCTCTCGTCTCCCAGTTTTCGTCGTCGCCCGCCGCGCCTGCCGCTTCGGATCCGACCGGTGTCGCCGGACAGAAGCCGGGCCCCGCGAAGGCTGGCTCGACGCCGTGGGGCGGCGGGTCGCGTCGAGCGGGATTCGATTTCGGACGCCCGCCTCCGCGGTCCGCTTCCAAGGCAAACGATGCCCTCGATCCGCTGACGGCGCTCGCGCTGGCCGGGGTTCTCCCGACTGCACCCGCTCAAACGGACAACGCCGTGCCGACGCTGGACCTGCCCGCCGTTCCGTCGCCTGGTGTGCCGAACGGCGAAACCGAAGCCGGCGATCTAGCGACCGGTCCCGCCATGGGAGCGGGCGAGGCGCCGCAGGCAGCTCCGGCGGGACTGGCCGCGGCCGATCTTCTGCCGTCGGCTCCGGCCGCGGGCGAAAAGTTGACGGCAGCCGGATTCAGTTTGTCCGATGCAAAGCCCTCGCAACCGGACAAGACGGGTACGGTGGAGCGGGCGAACGGCGAAGCCCGTTCCGCTTCCGTCGCGGTCGCGGCGAACCCCGTTGCAGGGCAGGGGGAAAAAATTGCCGAAGCCGGCGTGCCGTTCGACCGCGAGAGCAATTCCCGCGAACGAGGCGCGGATAAAAAAATTCAAAACGCTTTGGATAAGCGAGTTGCAGAGCACCAATTCAGCTTTGGCACCGACGTTGCTAAACCAGCGCCCGCCATGTCCATCGCGTCCAATTCCCGCCAAGCCTCGCCCGACTCCACGTCGGTCGCGGTGACCGGCGCGTCCGCCCTCCAGGACCGGTTTGCGCCTTCGCCGGAAGTGGCGGCGGTGACGGCGAGCCAGGCGCATCGCGCGGTGGAGGCGGTCCTGACCGCGGCCGATCGCGTGGGTACGGGCGAGAAGCAGGCCGTGAACCTGCAATTTTCCTTTTTGGATGTGTCGCTCGCGGTGCGCGTGGAATTGCGCGAAGGCGCGGTGCACACGACGTTCCGCACCGATTCGACCGAACTGCGCTCGGCGCTCGCGCACGAGTGGCAGTCCGTTTCCGGCCAGGCTTCCGATCGTCCGATCAAGATGGCCGATCCGGTGTTTGCCGGCAGCCACGGCGGTTCCAGCTCGAGCTCTTTCGCGGGCGACAACGCCCGCCAGCAGCAACAGCAGCAGCAGCAGCGCGACTCTCTCGCCCGCTCTGGCCTGGATTTCCTTTCGGCCGCCGCGTCGCGGCCGGGCGCCCGTTCCTCCGTCCCCGCGGCGGCGGACGCCGCCACCCCGACGGGCCGCGCCCGCCGTTCCACCACGACTCACCTCGAGACTTTCGCCTGATTTCCCATGTCCACCACCATCCCCGCCATCGGTTCCACCCGCAGCGCCGCCGCCGATCAGACGTCGTCGCTCACCACGCCCACCGTCACCTCGGGAAAGACGCTCGGCATGAATGATTTCATGAAGCTGCTCGCGACGCAGTTCCAGCAGCAGGATCCGATGAAGCCGATGGACGACACCGCATTCATCGCGCAGACCGCGCAGTTCACCTCGCTGCAGCAGACGAGCACGCTCGTGCAGCAGATCACGCAGCTGAACGCCGCGCAGGGTCTCGCCACGGCGAACAGCTACCTCGGCCGCAACGTGACCGTCGACCTCGGCAAGGGGAAGACCGCCACCGGTGAGGTCACGGCGATCGACGCCAGCGGCTCCGAGCCGCAGCTCATCCTCAACGACACGTCGTACCCGCTTTCCTCCGTGCTCCGCGTCGAGCCCGGCGCCGCGACTCCGGCCGCAGCCGCGACCACCCCGACCACGGCGGATTCCTCCTCTTCCTCGACTCCCTAAGCACTCATCACCGGCCCATCGGCCTCACTCCAACCTCGACCTCATCCAACTATGTCACTCATCGGAACCATGGGCAGCGGTGTCAGCGCGCTGCGTACCTTCGAAAAAGGCCTTGAAGTCATCGGCAACAACATCGCCAACGTGAACACGACGGGCTTCAAGGGCTCGTCCGTGCAGTACGCGGACAGCTTCAGCAACATCCTGCAGCACTCGTCCTCCAACGGCCTCGGCAGCACGAACGCCATTGCCGTCGGCACGGGTGTCGGCGTTGCGGGCATCGCGACCAACTTCGCGCAGGGCCAGCTTTCGAGCACCGGCAACGGCACGGACCTCGGCATCTCCGGCAACGGTTTCTTCACCGTGAAGAGCCCGAGCGACAGCACGACCTACGTCACGCGCGCCGGCAACTTCAGCTGGAACTCGAGCGGCTACCTCACGACCCTCAGCGGCGAGCGCGTCCAGGGCGTCACCAGCGCCGGCACCGTCGGCGACATCAAGCTCGGCACGCCGCCGGCCGGCACCGAGCTGCAGAGCGTCTCGATCGACAAGTCGGGCAACGTGATCGAGTTCTACTCGGACGGCAGCTCGGCCAACACGAACCAGATCCTTCTCCAGAGCTTCAGCAACCCGGCCGCCCTGGTGAAGGAGGGCAACAATCTCTTCTCCGGCATGGCCGCCGCCGGTCCGACCACCGGCAGCATCGCGCTGTCGGCGAGCGGCGCGAACGCCCCGGGCAGCAACGGCCTCGGTTCGATCCAGGCCGGCTCGCTCGAGCTGGCGAACGTCGATCTCACCGAGGAGTTCTCCAACCTGATCACCGCGCAGCGCAGCTTCCAGGCCGGGTCGCGGCTCATCACGGTGTCGGACACGGTCCTCGACGACATCGTCAACCTGAAGCAGCGCTGAGCGCTCAACCTGACCCGCGATGAGCGCCAAGTCCGAATCCACTCCTCCGATGCCCAAGGCCGACGCCAAGGGCGATGCCGCTCCCGCGGCCGCGCCCGCCGCGAAAGGCGGCATGGGCGCCTGGCTGCCGGTCGTCGGCGCGCTGCTGCTCTCGCCCGTGGCCACCTGGGCCACGGTCGAGATGGTGCTGCTGCCGCGCCTGACGAAAAAACTGTCCGCCGCGCCCGTCGCGGAGGGCGAAGCCGAGCCCGCCAAGGAGCACGGCGAGGGCGGCAAGGAAAAGGGCGAGGGCGGCAAGGGCGGCCCCAACTACGAATTCAGCAACGTGGTCGTGAACCTCGCGGGCACGATGGGCACGCGCTATCTCAAGACCAGCTTCGTCGTGACCGGCGCGCCGAACACCAACATCGGCGCCGCGTTCGAGGGGGCCAAGCCGCGCCTCACCGATGTCACGCTCAACGTCCTTTCCTCGCTCACGCTCGCGGAGCTCGAGGAACCGGGCGCCAAGAATGTCATCCGGGAAAAACTCGTCGGCGCCTACAACCAGGCGCTCGGCAAGAAGGTCGCGGAGCAGGTCTATTTTTCGGATTTCGTGATCCAGTGAGGCGATCCTGATGGCCGCTGAAACCACCACTCCT
>CALFNJ010000092.1 GCA_937902865.1 uncultured Opitutaceae bacterium | reverse complement strand
GATCGATCCGATCAACGCCCTGCAGGCCGCGATGGAAGGCTTCGAGGTCAACACGATCGAGTCGACGCTCGGCACGGCGGACATCTATGTCACGACGACCGGCAACAAGGACATCATCACCCTGGAGCACATGCAGAAGATGAAGGACCAGGCGATCGTCTGTAACATCGGCCACTTCGACAATGAGATCCAGGTCGACCGCCTCAACCAGTCCTCGGCCAAGCGCACGAACATCAAGCCGCAGTACGACATGTACACGTTCCCGAAGGGGCACAGCATCTTCATGCTCGCGGAAGGTCGTCTCGTGAACCTCGGCTGCGCCACGGGCCATCCGTCGTTCGTGATGTCCAACAGCTTCACCAACCAGACGCTCGCGCAGCTGGACCTGTGGAAGAACAAGGACACCTACAAGGTCGGCGTCTACCGCCTGCCGAAGCACCTCGACGAGGAGGTCGCCCGCCTGCACCTCGAGAAGATCGGCGCCAAGCTGACCAAGCTCAGCAAGGCGCAGGCCGAGTACCTCGGCGTGCCGGTCGACGGTCCGTACAAGCCCGAGCACTATCGCTACTGAGCGATCGGTTTATTTCCAAAAGCCAAAACCCGCGCCATCCGGCGCGGGTTTTGTTTTTAAACTGGCGGAGAGGAGAGGATTCGAACCTCCGGTAGGGTTACCCCTACGGGACTTTAGCAAAGTCCTGCTTTAGACCACTCAGCCACCTCTCCGGGAAGCTTCAGAACATTCAGCAGACAACTGCGCCGGTGGCGGCGCAAGCACGTTTTCCTTTCCGCCGATTTTTGGAATTTCACCACGGAGGCAGAGGACACAGAGACGATCTGTTTCAGCGACTCTTCCGATCGGATTTCTCCGTGCCTCCGTGTCTCTGTGGTGAATTCCGGAGATCGTCCTGAATCCAGACTCGAAGTGCCGGGAACTCCGGCCGCCAATCCGCAGCCCGCAATCCGAACTCCGCAATCAATCAACCGGGCAGCGCCCGATCAGTTTTCTTCGTCGATGTTATGCCGGGCCAGCTCGTCGCGGCATTCGTTGATGACGCGCAGCCAGATTTCCCGGAGATCGAACAGCTTCGGCAAGGTGCGTTCGCGAAACGCGGTCACCGCCGGATGAGTGCCGGACTGGGAAGCGTCGAGCAGGGCGAGGGAAGTATTGAGTTCGCGCAGCGCCCGCTTGAAGAGGCTGACGGACATCGCGTAGTCGCCGAGGTCGAGCGCCTGAATGGCGAGCGACGCCTGATCCTCGCCGCGATGCAGCGCGGTCTGGAAGGTGAGGGCGAGCGGCTGTGCGACCTTGAGCGGATCGCCGGCAATTTCGAGCCACTGGCGTCCGAGGCCGAGATAGATCGCCTTGGTCGCGATGAAGACGGGGTTTTTGTGCAGCGTGTACGGCTCGAGGCCTTCATAATCCGACGCGGCCTCGCCTTCGGCGGATTCCTCCATCGCCTCGATTTCGCTCTCGGTCTCGGCGCTCCAGTCGCCTTCCTCCCAGCCCATGAGGCGGGCGGTTTCATCGATGCGCTCCGGATGTCCCTGCAACTTCTCGTAGAAATTCTGGTAGCGGGAGATCGCATTGTCCTGCTCCCGCAGGTACTTCTCCCAATCAAACTCGTTCCACGTCAGCTCTCCCTGCTCCTCCCACTCGTTTTCCGAGGGACCGTCAGCATCGAAGTCGTTCATTCGGTTGGCGGACACTGAGTCCGGGTGCGGAGGAAATGCAAATCAAAACCCGGTCAGCAGGGCAGGCGTCTGCCGCAGTTGGTTTTGCGCATTGAACCGGGGCGTCGGCGAAATAATTTTTGATCCGCATGGCAGACGTACATCACGAGATCGTTCACTTCACCGGCCGGGTGCAGGGCGTCGGTTTCCGCTACCAATCGCTGCAGGTTTCGAAGGAGTTCGAGGTGACCGGGTACGTGAAAAACCTGTCGGACGGACGCGTGCAGCTGGAGGCCGAAGGGGAGAAGGCCGAAGTGGACGCGTTCATCGCGGCGATCGAAGAGCGGATGCACGGCCATGTGCGCAAGGTGGAGCGCTCCTCGACCCGGCGCCCGGCGCAATTCCAGGGTTTTTCGATCCAGCAGTGAGCGCGGGCCGATTGCAGATTTGGATTTCCGCGTCGCGACCGCGCACGCTGCCTGCCGCCGTGGCGCCGGTGGTGGTCGGTTCCGCGCTGGCCTGGCATGTCGGACGGTTCGATCCGATCGCCGCGGCGATCTGCCTCGGATTCGCGCTGCTCGTCCAGATCGGAACCAATTTCGCCAACGACTATTTTGATTTCGTGAACGGCGCCGATACCGAGCATCGCGTCGGCCCGCGCCGGGCGGTCGCGGCGGGACTGGTGGCGCCGCGGGTGATGAAGGGCGCGATGGTGGGCGTGTTCGCCGCGGCCTTCCTGCTCGGGCTGACGCTGATCCACTGGGGTGGACCGTGGCTGCTCGCCGTCGGAATCGTGAGCATCCTCAGTGGCGCCGCCTACACGGGCGGACCCTGGCCGCTCGGCTATCACGGGCTGGGCGACGTGTTTGTCTTTCTCTTTTTCGGGCTCGTGGCGGTCGGGGCGACGTTCTTCGTGCAGGCGGGCCGGATTGAGGCCGATGCGCTGCTGATCGCCGTGCCGATCGGCCTGCTGACCGCCAATATTCTGGTCGTGAACAATTATCGCGACGTGGAGACGGATTCGGTTGCGGGCAAGCGCACCCTGGTCGTCCGCTTCGGCCGGCGCTTTGCGCGCTGGCAGTTCGCGCTGTCGCTCATGCTGGCTCTGGCCTTGTCGCCGGTGCTGTTCCTGCGCGGCTATTCGGCGGCGGTCTTTTTGCCGTGGCTCCTGATTCCGCTCGGCTGGCGCGATTGCGTGCGGCTGCGGACCCGGACGGCGCCGGCGGACCTGATCGCGCTGCTCGGCGATACGGGCCGCCTGCTCGTCCTCTACGCGGTGCTGCTGGGAATCGGGCTGGTGCTCTCGCCCCGAGGGTAGGGCGAACCGTCCCGGTGAGCCGCGGCCGGCGGGGACGCCTCGCCCTACCGTTCGGCGAGCTTGGAACCCTTGCGCGACACGGAGGATTGGCCGCAAAAAGACGCAGAAAACGCAAAAGCGGAAAGCGCTTGTCTCTGCTAAAGCTGCAGCGGCAGGCCGATCTCGATGATCTGCGAAGGCGTGATCTGGTAATAGTCCTTGGCCGGCCGCGCGTTTCGGCTGAGGAAGGAATACAGGTTCTTCTGCCATTCCCACATCTTGGCGTTGCCGCCGGTGATGATCATCTCGCGATTGAAGAAATAGGTCGCCGCCTGGGCGTTCAGCGGCACGCCGTACTCGTTGATCTTCTCCATCAGCACGCCGACGTCGGGTGATTCCATGTAGCCGTAGCGGCCGATCGCGCGCCAGATGCCTTCGCCGATCTCGCCGATCATCAGCCGCGCGGTTTCCGGCACGGTCGGCACCTCCTCGGTCAGGATGCTGAGCAGCACCACAGTCTTGTGCAGGCAGCGGTTGTACTTCACGGGGTGTAGCAGGTCGATCGGCGTTCCCTTCGGCGAACCCGCCATGAAGACCGCGGCGCCGTTGACGCGCGTCACGTGTTTGCTGCGGGCGATCTCGGTCAGCTCCGACTCGGTGACGTTCTGTCCGTAAACGCGCTGAAAGATCTCATCCCGGCCGCGTTTCCAAGTGTGCATGATCGCAAGCAAGCCGACAGCGATCGCGAGCGGCAGCCAGCCGCCGTCAGCGAACTTGTGCAGGTTGGAAATGAAGAAAGCCAAGTCGAAGAGGATGAAAGCCGTGCAGAGCGGCAGCGCACGCCAGGGCGACCAATTCCAGCGATGCCGCACGACGCGATAGAACGCCATGGTCGTGACGACCATCGTGCCCGTGACCGCCACGCCGTAGGCGGTCGAGAGCTTCGGGCTGGACTGGAAGTAGAGCACGACGGCGATCGTCATCACGGCGAGCACCGTGTTCACCAGCGGCAGATAGATCTGCCCGGCGAGATCGGGGTTGGTGTATTTCACCTGCAGCCGCGGGAAATAGCCGAGCTGGATTGCCTGCCGGGTGAGGGAATAGGTCCCGGAAATCAGCGCCTGGCTCGCCACGATGGCGGCCGCCATCGAAAGCCCGACGAGCGCCAGCCGCGGGGCGCCTTCCGGCACGAGGGCGAAGAACGGATGGGTGACGTCCTGCGGATGGGCGAGAGCATAAGCACCCTGGCCAAAGTAGCAGAGGGCCAGACCAGGAAACGCCGCCAGATACCAGGCGCGCGTGATCGCGGTGCGGCCGAAATGGCCCATGTCGGCGTAGAGCGCTTCGGCACCGGTGATGGCGAGGATCACCGCGCCGAGCAGGGCCCCGGCCTTCAGCGGCGCGGTGGCCAGCAGGCGCAGGCCATGGATGGGATTTACGGCCTGCAGGACGCCAGGATGCTGCAGCGTGTGCCACACGCCGAGGACGGCGAGGGTGGCGAACCAGATCATCATGACGGGGCCGAAGATTTTTCCGATGGTCTTCGTGCCCTTGTGCTGGGCCCAGAACAGGATCGCCAGAATGACGCAGGCGATGGCGGGCACGTAGCGGGTGAAATCGGGATTGAAGGTCGTCAGACCCTCGGTCGCGCCCAGCACGGAAATGGCCGGCGTGATGACGCCGTCGCCGTAGAGCAGCGCCGCGCCGAAGATGATCAGCAGCGTGAACCAGCCGCCTTTGCGGGTATCGGGCGTCTTCGCCGTATGGCTGAGGGCGAGCAGCGCAAAGATCCCGCCTTCACCCGCGTTGTCGGCCTTGGTGACGAATCCAAGGTATTTGATGCTGACCTCGATGAAGAGCGCCCAGAGTACCAGCGAAAGCACGCCGAGGATGCCTTCGGCCCGGTCGTAGGAGGGCGGCAGGTTGGCGAGGCACTCGCGAAAGGCGTAGAGCGGACTCGTCCCAATGTCGCCAAAGACCACCCCAAGGGCGCCGATCGCGAGCAGAGCCTGAGCGCCCAGCCGCGGGCGAGAGGGGGTCGGAGAACTCATCGGAGAGGCGATCTTCACAGAGTAAGCTCTTTGTCCAAGCAGTTTCATGGGCCCCCGGAAAACTGCTTGCATTGAACATGATGCCATCCCTCGACAACCCGTCGGAATTTCCTAGTTTTAACCGCTCAACCCTATGAATTCCGTGAAATGGCGGGTCGCCAAGACCTACAGTGACATCCTCTACCACAAGGCCGACGGCATCGCCAAGGTCACCATCAACCGCCCCGCGAAGCGGAATGCCTTCCGGCCTGAAACGGTGGCGCAGATGTACGACGCGTTCGCCGATGCGCGCGAGGATCAGTCGATCGGCGTGGTGCTCCTGACCGGCGCCGGCCCGCACACCGACGGCAAGTACGCCTTCTGCTCCGGCGGCGACCAGAGCGTCCGTGGCTCCATGGGTTATGTCGGCGACGACGGCGTTCCGCGCCTCAATGTCCTCGATCTGCAGAAGCTCATCCGTTCGATGCCGAAGGTCGTGATCGCGCTGGTCGCCGGCTATGCGATCGGCGGCGGTCACGTGCTGCACGTGGTGTGCGACCTGACCATCGCGGCCAACAACGCGATCTTTGGCCAGGTGGGCCCGCGCATGGGCAGCTTCGATGGTGGATTTGGCTCCAGCTATCTGGCGCGCATCGTCGGCCAGAAAAAGGCGCGCGAAATCTGGTACCTCTGCCGCCAGTACAACGCGAAGCAGGCCCTCGAGATGGGGCTCGTCAACGCGGTCGTGCCGGTCGCCAAGCTGGAGGCGGAAGGCGTCAAGTGGGCGCAGGAAATCCTCGGTCACAGTCCGCTCGCGATCCGCTGCCTGAAGAGCGCCTTCAACGCCGACATCGACGGCCAGTCCGGCCTGCAGGAACTCGCCGGCAATGCGACGCTGCTCTATTACATGAGCGGCGAGGCGAAGGAATTTCACTCGGCCCAGCGGGAAAAGCGGAAGCCGAACGCCCGCAAGCATCCCTGGCTGCCGTAAGCGATCTCACCGATCCGATCTCGCACAGAGGCACGGAGGGCACAGAGCACGATCCTCTCCGATCTCTGCGAGCTCCGCGCCTCTGCGCGAAACTGGATCGGAATGGGGCGGCGACTTCCCGGTCGCCGTCTGAACGCGACCGGGAGGTCGCGTCCCCAGGAGGCCGCGGCCGTCTTACGGCGCTTGTCGCGGAGTCGCGGGCGCAATGTCCAGCACGGCGGCGCTGATCAGGTTCTGGTCGAGGTAATGATAGGTGACGTAGCCGTAGCCACCCGCGCCCCATTTCACGCCCCAGGAATTCTTGAAGATGAAAACCGTGTCCTGCAGCGCCCCGGTTTTGTTTTCGTAGCCGACGAGGGTCACGGCGTGCCCGCTGTTGGGCGCCGGCTTCTGCTGGCTCAGGTAGCCGGTGCGGAGCGTGCGCCAGGGCGGCCATTCCAACCCGATCGCGACCGGCGTGCCGGCGTTGAGCGCCTGGACAAGATTCGCGATCCGCGTGGCCTGGTCGCGTCCGGGCACGGGAACGATGGAAACGCGCTGGCGGTTGCGGGCCTCGTCGATCACGGACGCCGGAGGCTCGGCTGCGGAAGTCTTGGCGAACGTGTAGGGCAGGCTGGCCTGCGGCGGAATGCCGTACGCGCGTAGCGCGGTCACGACTTCGGAGAGCGCGAAGCCGGTGTCGGCGGCATCGAGGGTTTCGGTGTCCTCGTTTTCAGCCTCGGAATGCACCTGGGGAGTCCGGTGCAGCACCTTGTACGTGGCCCAGACCAGATATTCCTCGGAAAACCGTTCGGCCTGTCCGGTCAGCACCGCGTTCTGGTACTCGAGCGCGCTGACGATGGCGAAGACGGCGCAGCTCGGGCGCGGTCCCTGGTTCTTCACATTGAGCCCGAGCTCGAAGAATTTCGGCCGGAGGTCGACGCCGCCGGGGCGGATTTCCGGCGCCTGGCCGAAGCTCTGCAGCAGGGTATCGAACGCGGTCGCCGAGGCGCGTTTGGGCTCCGCCGGACGGGCCTTGGCGAGCGCGGCGGCGTCCTTCGCGCGCTTTTCGTCGGCGGCCGCCGCGGCCGCTTCCGCCGCCGGGTTGTAGCCGAAAGCCGCCTGCAATTCCGGCGAAAGATCGTGCAGTCGAATCGAGGTCAATCCACCCGCGTGCGAAATCATCAGGCTGCCCGGACCGACCGAGCGAACCTGCACTTGCTGATACGTGGTCTTGCCAACCTGCAGTGTCTCGAATGTGGCGCCGACGCCGAAATGCGCGGATCCATTGGCGGCGAAGATCACCGGAGCGGTCGAAAGCAGCCAGCAGAGCACGAGTCGCACGACAGAGCGAAAAACGACACGGACTGCCTGATTTCGAAATTGAACCGTGATCATTGCCATGAGTCAGGTTGAGACGGTGCTTTTGATTTCTGTCCGCAGGCCTCGTCCATGCGCGCGCAGGGCGGCGGTGCCTATGGAACAAACACGGGGGTAAAAACCTGGATCAGATCCAGGACATCACCGTCGCTCTGGGTGTTGCCGCCGATCACGTAGATGGTTTCGCCATTCACCGCCACCGCGGCGTGCCGGGCTCCGTGAAATCCAGCGGAGACTTTGACCGTGGTGCGGTTGCGAAGATCATAGGCGAGCACGGAATCGAGATCGTCGTAGTCTCCGAACAGGAAAAGGTAGCTGCCCATGAAGGCGAGGGAGTAGGCGCTGATCTTTTTTCCCAGCGGAGGCAGCGTTTTCCAGGCGTCTTCGGCCGGGTTGAAGAATTCCACGATATCGAGCTTCTGCGGTGCCCGGAAACCGGCGGGGACCATGATGAAGTTCCCGACCACGGTGGCGCTGGCTTCCCGGGGCGATCCCATGGGCTTGCCCTTGCTCCACGTGTTGGCCCGCAGGTCGTAGATGAGCGTTTCGTTGGTCTGGACGATCCCCCCGCGAGAACGGTCGATTTTCGAACCACCGATCAAATAGACCCGCGTGCCGATTCTGGCTACGCCCATGTAGGACCGCCCTTCCGGCATATCCGCTCCCCGGCTGACGGTGTTGGCGGCGATGTCGTAGATTTCCACGGCCTTTTCCAGCGGCTGGCCTGGCAGGCCATAACCCTGGCCGCCGAAAAGATAGACTTTGCCTTCGAATTCGATGGCGCCGTGGTAACGCCGGGGGAGAAAACGATCGTACAGCCGCTCGACTTGATGGGTCCGTGGGTTGAACCGCTCGACATCGGTGATGGCTCCGCTGGTCGAATTGCCGTCGAAGACATAGATGTTGTCTCCGTACGCCACCGCGGCAGCTCCCTGCCGGGCCTTCAGCAAATGGTGCTCTTCCACCTTCGCAATCAGGGTGGAAGTGGGGCCAGGCTGCTTCCGCTCCGCTGCAGCGACCGGCCGCGCCGACAGCAGCATCAGCAGCGCCGGCAGCAGCAAAACGAGTCGGCGCGCCTGGAAGCCGCGTGACATCGAGGGACGGAAGCCGGATGTCCCGATTATCGGGAAAGGCTTTTCCGCAGGTCTGCCAGCTGATTGGCGCTGCCGAGGAGCTCGTTGCGGCTCGCGATGAACTTCGCGTACTCCTCGATGAAGATCTTGCCCGGCGGGCGGAAATCGAACTCGCCCGGCTTGTCGCGGAAGAACTCACGGTGGACGCGGGTCCAGACAAGACGGCCGTCGGTGTCGATGTTCACCTTGGTCACGCCGAGCTTGGCGGCGGGGAGATATTCCTTCGGGTCGACGCCCATCGAATCCTTGATCTGGCCGCCGGCGGCGTTGATGCGCTTCACCTCGTCCTGCGGGACGGAGGAGGAGCCGTGCATGACGAGCGGGAAGCCGGGGAGGCGAGTCTTGATCTTTTCGAGCACGTCGAAGTGCAGCGACTGCCGGCCCTTGAACTTGAAGGCGCCGTGGCTGGTGCCGATGGCGCAGGCGAGGGAGTCGCAGCCCGTCTTCTTCACGAACTCCTCGGCCTCGGCCGGGTTGGTGAGCATGGCGTGGCCTTCCTCGACCTTGATGTCCTCCTCGACGCCGCCGAGCATGCCGAGCTCGGCTTCGACGGAGATGCCCTTCTTGTGGGCGGCGTCGACGACCCGCTTGGTGATCGCGACGTTCTGGTCGAAGGGGTCGTGCGAGGCATCGATCATGACCGAGCTGAAGAAGCCCGAGTTGATGCAGTCGTAGCAGGTTTCCTCGTCACCGTGGTCGAGGTGCACCGCGAAGATCGACTCCGGAAAAATCTCGGCGGCGGCGCGGATGATCGCCTCGAGCATGCGCTTGTCCGTGTATTTCCGCGCGCCCTTGGAGATCTGGATGATGAAGGGCGCCTGGGACTGGATGCAGCCCTTGAACAGGCCCATCGCCTGCTCGGCGTTATTGATGTTGTACGCGCCGACGGCGTACTTGCCGTAGGCATGTTTGAAGAGTTGGGCGGTGGTGACGATCATGGCGGTGTGAGTTCAGCAGAAAGCGGAAGCGCAACGTAGCCGTCAGCCCGAAGCTCTCACAAGAGGATTCTTGCCGGCGGGTGGCCGGGAAGTAACAGGGCCAAGTACCAAGTAACAAGGGAGTCCGCGCTTCGCGCTGGTGAAAATGGTTTTGGCGCGAGCAAGGCATGCCGGTGTCCGCCTTGGTACTTGTTATCTGGCTCTTGTTACTTCCCCACCATTCGGTGGCCGGGGCTCTACTGCGCGGCCGTGGTGCCGCGCCGTCCGCCGCGAGCGCCGCCGGCTCCGTTCTGATTGCCGCGGGTCACCTGCTGGATCTGCCGCTGCACCTGCTGCTGGGCCTGCTGGGATTGCTGCATCTGCTGAAGCGCCTGCACCTGGGCCGGAGCGAGAAAAGTTTGGGCCTGGCGGATCTCCGCGGTCGTGATCTGGGTTCCAAATCCACCGCCGCCGCCTCCACCACCGCCGAAAATGGCGCCCGCGCCACCGAAGCCGCCGCCGCCGAATCCTCCTCCGCCGAAGCCACCGCGGCCGCCGCCGCCGAAGCCCTGGCCTTGCGCGCCACCGCCGCGCTGGCCGGCGTTGGAGGCGAGGAGCTGGACGAGCTGCTCGGACTGGTCGTTGCTCAGCGGCGCGGTGAAGCCCAGCTGCTGCTGCAGCTGGTTCACCAGATTCCGCTGTGGCATCGTCTGGTTGTATTGCTGCAATGCCGCGAAGCCGTCGTCGCCGATGGCCGCTTTGATGGCGCTGTCCGACTGCGCCTGCGCGTCGGCGACCAGCTTTTGAAAACCGTCACGATCCGTGCGGGGATCGATCCCCGCAGCCCGGGCGGCGGCCATCGCGTCCTGGCGCGCGGCCTGGCCGTCGGCGATCAGGGACTTCAGCTTGTCGCCCTGTTCGGGGGAGAGATTGAGGTTGCGGATCAACGCCGCGTAGCGCGCATCCAAGGCGGCCTTCTGGAGCGCCTGGGCCTGCGGGCTCTGCATGATCGCCTGGATGGCGGCCTGCTGGGCCGGCGTCATGTTGGCCCGTCCGGCGCCGCGTCCGCCCCGGCCGACATTGGTGGCGGCGGGAGCCGCTGGATTGGCCGTGCCGTCGACCACCGTGACGCCCGTCGCCAACGCGAGCTGGGCCTCGAGATCGCGCGCGCGATCCTGCGCGTCCTTCAGGCGCTTCTGCAGGCTGGCCCGCTCGGTGGCGTCGAGAGTGCTGGCCCGCAGGCGGATGAGTTCCTGGTATTGTCTCCAGGCAACAGTTCCGAGGGCGAGCACGCCGACTCCCAACACGCAGACGAGGTAGGTTCTGGTGGATTTCACGCTGGGAACCAAGACGCAGGGCCGGGAAACCGGTTACCCGGAAGGTTCACCACAGAGGCACCGAGGCACGGAGAGAGCCGGTGAATGTGGAAATCAGGAAGGCGGGACGGATCTCTCCAAAAGGACGCTCCGAAACCAAGCCGTGATTGCACTTAGTCTCTCGGTGCCTCCGTGCCTCTGTGGTGAAAGGCCTTACCGCGGCGGAAATTCGAACTCCGTCTTGGCCTTGTTCTTCGAGAGCACCAGGTAGGCGCTGAAGGGGGTCATGCGCTTCGACATCAGGCCCTCGATGAGGTTGGTCCGGCCGGTTTCGACCAGCTGGCGGACCTCTTCGACGGGGATTTCCTTGGCGCAGATCACCCGCTTCATCGTGAAGACGAGGCGGTTGTCCTGATCCGGCTTGCGCACGTAGTAGGAGTCCTCGGTCTGCAGGAGCTCGCCGCCGTGCATCTTGCTTTCGCCGATGACCTTCGCCTTCGAGAGGTCGGGCGGAGCCTTGGGCTTGCGGACGATCGGCTTGCCGTCCTTGTCGAGCTTCGGGGCGCGCGGCGGAAACTCCCAGGAGAACTTGGCGCCTTCGCGCTTCAGGAAGGCGTCGAATGGGCGGCCTTTCTTCGAGATGAAACCTTTGATCAGCTCGGTCTTGCCGTCGCGGATGAGCTCGATCGCGTACTCGCGCGTGATCGGCTTCTGACACATGAGGCGGCCGATGCGGAAGGCCTGCTTCCAGCCTTCGCCGTCGCGTTCGCGCAGGACGTGACTCGAGCCGACTTCGCAGAGCTGCGCGCCGGTCTTCTCGTCGGTCCAGTAGGGCTCGACGGTGCCGAGATCGACCTTGTCGCCAAAATCGTACTGGGCGACCCACTTGCCCTTCTCCTCGTCCTTCACGAGGCGGAGGAGGGCGGAGAAGCGGCTGCGGGTCTTGGCGGAAATGAAACCGTCGAGCGGACCGATGGCGCGCTTTTCGACGAGCTCGCGCACTTCGTTCTCCTCCATCTTCCGGCCGCCGATGACCTTGTAGACCATGAACTCGCCGTCCTGCGACTTGTAGCCGCGCAGGGTTTCGCGCAGCGGCTTGCCGTCGGTGGGCGAGAGGATGTCCGTCAC